>CAMCER010000108.1 GCA_945873875.1 uncultured Clostridia bacterium | reverse complement strand
ATCCAGGTCGATCTTGTTGAGTGATTTAAAGAGCCTGAGCCTCTGTGTGAACATCTTCACACTTCCGTCGCTTCCCCACTGGTCCGTCCAGTATATCTGCGGCATGATGTAATCCATATAGCCTTTCTTGCTCATCCAGGTCTTAACATCCGCGCCTATAGCCATGCAGTAATCGTAGTTGCCTGCAGGGCTGACACCGATGGGCACCTTCTTCTTGATGCTGTGCGAATATTTATATACGGCCTTCAGCATCCTGTTGACGTTGGCACGTTTCTTCGCCGCAGAGATATTCACTTTATGTTTGACCAGTTTACCTTTGGAATTCCTGTATTTATAGCCCTTTCTGGCGCTGTAGAAATAGTCGTCGAAAATGATGCCGTCTATCTTATAGTTCAGGACTTCTTTGACAGCCTTCTTGACCTGCCTTGTGGAATAATCCTTTCCCGGGTCGTTGAAGTAGTCATAGGAACGTCTGTATGGATTCAGCCACGCGTAGAACTTCATGTTCTTCTTGTGAGTGCGGCCGATGGCAACAGCCATAGGGTCATACTTCTTGAACGCGTTCTTCGCGTATCTGTACTTTGAATATTTCGATGTGATCCATTTGGAAGCTCTGAAATATTTGCTCCTGTACATGGCGTCATTGAAAGCGCGAGCGTGGAAATACACAGTGTTGATGCCGTATTTCTTCGCCTTTTTCAGAAAACGGTCATACTTCTTTATGAACGTCTTCTTGCTGACGTCTTTCATGCCCAGCGTCTCGAATTCATAGAATGAAAGATAAACTCCGCGCACTTCGTTTTTGCTGGCAGCTTCGACCGTGGAGCCTTCTCCTGACTTCGATCCGGATATGCCCGGAACAGAAAACAGCCCCGCGCATGCCAGACAAACACAGATAAACGCGATGATCACGCGCTTTGTCACCTTTCCTTTACCTTTTCTTCTCTTCCCCATTATCACAGTACTGATTCCCTTCCCCTCTTTGAATCACGTCAATGATATGATAAAATACTTTCGTTAAATATATCACGAACAATGCGGTTTTTCAAGTATCCCGGCGCCTCTGCCGGAAATCCGGACAAAGAAATGACCGCATGAGCCATAAGAAAGGAGCACGCCGGAGCATGCACCCGGCAGCAGAAATATGAGCACACACATCAACGCAGCCAGCAAAGGCGACATAGCTGAAAGCATACTTCTCCCCGGAGATCCTCTGAGAGCGAAATTCATAGCAGAGACATTTCTGGAAGATCCGAAGCAGTATAACGATATCCGCGGCATGCTGGGCTTCACCGGCACATATAAAGGTGTTCCGGTATCAGTTCAGGGAACAGGCATGGGCATGCCTTCCATGGGCATCTACTCCTGGGAGCTGATCACAGAATACGGCTGCCAGAACCTGATCAGGATCGGCACCGCCGGGTCCTTCCATAAGGCAGCAGCCATCCGCGACATCGTCGTGGCGACGGCAACATCCACAGACTCTAACTATATACACGCCTTCAACGTGCCGGGAAACTACTCACCTACCGCCAGCTGGGAACTTCTGACCAAGACTTATGAATGCGGAAAAGAACTGGGCATCCCGTTTAAGGCAGGCAATGTAGTCTCCTGCGACGTATTCTATGAACTTGGCGATGACTGGTGGAAACAGTGGGCATCCATGGGCGTATGGGCAGTTGAGATGGAAGCAGCGGCCCTGTATATGAACGCAGCGTATAATGACGTCAATGCCCTTGCCATGATGACCATCTCAGACCACTTCGTAACAGGCGAAAGATCCACTACAGAAGAGCGCGAAAAAGACTTTACATCTATGATGAAACTGGCGCTGGAAGTGGCGGTGAAATAAGCCTGCTGTATAATCAGCATATAACGAAACCGGCGCTGTCTGCGTCGGTTTTTTGTTAAAAAGAAAAGGCTCTGGGCCCTCTGCAATTACGGCAGTGGGTCGAGCCGCCTTCTGATATAAGGTGAGGCTCTGGGCCCTCTGCAATTACATCAGTGGGTCGAGCCGCCTTACATTCACATGATATCATAAAGGGGTTATTTGTCAACTATCAAAGTTTCCCACTTTTCCCCAAAACTAAGCAATTTACCATTCTTCTTTATAATCAGAACTCTTCTTATGTTCGGACGCTCGTTATACCTTTTTTCTATTTCCGAAACACATATCCTCTCAGGGATCGATGTCCTCCTTAAATCAAGAATAATATTATGCGATTGCTTGGCTGCCTTCTTCATATTTCTCATTATTGTTCTGCGCCCGTTCCCTGTCGGGCTTTTTATCTCCCACTCTATTCCATCCATTATGATATCCGGACGATGCACTTCAGGTATGTTGCTTGGCGGAATAAACTCTATGTCATGACCTCTTTCAGCAAAAAACCTGGCAGTTTCCAACTCATGCCTTTCCGGAGGCTTGTTCAATTTTGAAATATCAATGATCCCACTCATATTAAGATGGTATCATGTATTCCGCACCCACAGTTGTACAAAAAACCGGCAGTTGCCCCGCTCCTCCTTTCCACTTATTTCAGTAGCACCTTTATGAAAGTTTGCCTTGTTTTCGATTTGCCTATATAATCAAATCAACATAATACAAAACCAAAATCGGCATCCCATCTGCGTATGTAAAACCCGGACAGCAGGACAGGCGCGATGACAAATCACGGAGGTAAGAACATGTTCAGAGAAATGAGAAGGACCAAGCAGGCACTGAGCCGCGAAGAAATAATCGAAGTACTGAAAAAAGAGACCAGAGGAGTTTTGTCCGTACAGGGTGATGACGGATATCCGTACGGTCTGCCCATAAACCACTACTACGACGAAGAGACTGATAAGCTGTATTTTCACGGCGCCACCTTCGGTCACAGAGTCGATGCTGTGAAGCGGGATCCGAAAGTCTCATACTGCGTCTTCGGTCAGGATTATCAGAAGGGCAGCGACTGGGCCAAATACGTGAAAAGCGTCATAGTCTTCGGAAAAGTCCAGCTCATCGAAGATGCCGGTGAAATAGAAAAGTGGAGCCGCAAGCTCTGCAGCAAATTCCCCTGCCCGCAGGAATACGTAGAGCAGGAGATCGAAAAAGACACGAAAAACACCCTTTGTTTTTCAATAACCATCGAAGACATCAACGGTAAACTGGTGCACGAGGCGTAAGGGTCTGACTCTGGGCCCTCCGCTAGATTGCAGTAGGCCGAGCCTCTTTTTATGCTCATTATAATAAAGCTAAACCATCTGTCAGCAATCAATATCAAACATCTGAAGTATCTTCCTGAATGTATCCTGCCCGTCCAGGCAGGTATCCGTAAGATACCCCTTCTCACGGCCCCATTCAGAAAGGCCGCGATAATAGAAAGCTTTCTTCGGATCCTCAATTATGAACGGAATAATGCTATGCCGCAGGCATTCTTTGAATGCGATGAGACGCCCTACTCTGCCATTTCCGTCCTGGAACGCAAAGCCCCGAGCAGGGATGCTGCCCATGACATCAGTAAGTATGGCTACATCCTTCAGACGGTCTTTCAAAGCGTCTGACACCAGGAAATAGTCTATGCGCCAGCCTGCGTTGTTGACTCTGGCATTGAAGCGGTAACTCCACCATAAATAGACCCCGGCAAGATCCGGATGAAAATACCTGAAAGTATCGATGAGCCCCGAATCCAGAAGCTGCGTCATCTTTTCCCGCTCCCGATCGGTAAAGCCTGCGTTATTGCGGTTGGTTTTGGCGTTCTTTATATCTATCTCTTCATGAGCTACGTTCATGTCACCGCATATTATCACCGGTTTAGTCTTTTCAAGATCTTTGATATACCCGCGGAAATCATCCTCCCATTTCATGCGGTAATCAAGTCTCTTAAGCTCATTCTAGGAATTGGGCACATATACGTTCACAAGAAAAAAGCCCGGGTACTCAAGGCATACTATGCGGCCTTCATTGTCATGCTCCCCGATGCCCATGCCCCGCGTGAAAGAGAGAGGCTTCTGCTTTGTCAAAGTCAGTGTGCCCGAATATCCTTTCTTTTCGGCGGAGCACCAGAAGTCATGATAGCCTTCAAGGTCCACATCTGCCTGCCCTTCCTGCATCTTGGTCTCCTGGATGCAGAGAATGTCCGGATCGGTTTCCTTTACGAACTCATAAAAATTCTTTTTCATAACGGCGCGCAGGCCGTTGACGTTCCATGATATCAGTTTCATTTGAAATCCCTTAAAGGAGCGGTATAGCGCTCCTTTTTTCATTCAGTCTGCCTGTAGCTGACTACACATCATACTCTTCAATATACTCCGATAGAATCTCGTCCATCTCTTCTGCGGAGATATGTTTTCCGCATTCCTCACAATCATATTCCTCATCAAATTCAACATTGCCAAAGGATACAAACTCAAACCCGCATTCGGAATTTGGGCACGGAACGCCTTCGTCACTGAACTCAAAATCAAGGGCTCTTACATGTCC
>CAMCER010000107.1 GCA_945873875.1 uncultured Clostridia bacterium | reverse complement strand
CAGAAGAGACCCTTACGCATAGAGGATGAGCATAAAAAACTGTCTCATAAGGGACAGTTTTTTTGCGGGAATCACCCGGGAGAAGATATGAAACTTGAATTGATCGCCACGGCCGCCTTCGGCCTTGAGGCGGTAGTAAAAAGAGAGATAGAGGCTCTGGGATATAAGATACTGAAGTCTGAAGACGGCAAGATAACTTTCCTTGGCGATGAAAGGGCTCTTGTCCGGGCTAATCTGTGGCTCAGATGCGCTGACAGAGTGCTGCTTAAGCAGGGCGAGTTCATGGCGAAAGAGTTCGAGGAGCTTTTCCAGCAGACCAGAGGCATCCCCTGGGAACAGCTGATACCCCCGGACGGCAGATTCACAGTGACAGGATCGTCTGTAAAGTCCGTGCTTCACAGCGTGCCTGCATGCCAGAGCATCGTGAAGAAGGCTGTAGTCGAGCGCCTGAAAGAGTATTACGGCATTGAAAAGTTCCCTGAGACGGGGGCAGACTATACAGTAAGAGTCACCATGCTGAAGGACAGGGCGACCATAACCGTTGACACCACAGGTGAAGGACTTCATAAGAGAGGATACAGAAAGGCATCTGTCCCGGCGCCGGTAAAGGAGACCATAGCGGCGGCCATGATCCAGCTTTCTTTCTGGAACAAAGACCGGATCCTGGTGGATCCCATGTGCGGATCAGGCACCATAGCCATTGAAGCTGCCCTCATAGGCAGGAACATCGCACCGGGACTTCAGAGGTCTTTCGCCTTCGAAGGCTGGGAGCTCATAGGCGAAAAACTGGTCAGTGAAGAGAGGAAGAGAGCTTACGGGCTCATCGACTATGACAGCAAGCTTTACATCAGCGGTTTTGACATAGATACCAGAGCTGTTGAAGCAGCCGGGATCAACGCTGACCTTGCGGGAGTTGCTGAGGACATAAACTTCAAGCAGATGGCTGTGAAAGACTTCAGACCTGAAGGAGAAAACGGCATAATCATCACCAATCCGCCATACGGCGAGCGCATAGGCGAAAAGAAGAAAATTGAAAAAATATACATCGACATAAATGATCTGCTGACTCAGCATGAAGACTGGTCCTGCTTTGCCATATCACCTGACAGAGAATTTGAGAAAAAGGCATTCGGAAGACCTGCGGACAGGCGCAGAAAACTGTATAACGGCAATATCCAGGTGTGTTTCTACCAGTATCACGGAAAGAGAAAAGAGACTGCCGGCAGGCAGGCTGAAAAAACGGGAAAACAGGCAGAAAACAGGTCGGATAAATAGCGTCATATTGTTGACTTTGCATAAAAATTCGTATAAAATGTATAAATATATGGGAGGACAAAATAATGACCGTAGACCTTAAGGGAAGACATTTCCTTACACTCATGGATTTTACGCCGGAAGAGATCCGGTATCTGCTTGATACAGCCCACAGGCTGAAGAAGGAGAAAAAGGCTAGTATATATAACAGGACACTGGAGAATAAAAATATAGCACTGATCTTTGAAAAGACTTCCACCAGGACCAGATGCTCATTCGAGGTGGCATGCAAGGAAGAGGGCGCTAACGTAACATTCATAGACCCGTCAAGCTCACACTTCGGAAAGAAGGAGTCTGTAGAGGATTCTGCAAAGGTGTTCGGGAGATTCTTTGACGGCATCGAATACAGAGGCTTCGGACAGGAGATCGTGGAGGCCCTGGCTGAATATTCAGGAGCCGTCGTCTGGAACGGGCTGACTGATGAAGACCATCCCACCCAGATCCTGGCGGATATGATGACTATAGAAGAGAACATTGATAAGCCGCTGAAAGACGTGAAAGTAGTCTTCTGCGGCGACATCAGAAACAACATGAGCTATGCCTGGATGTACGGCTGCGCCAAGATGGGCATGGAGTTTGTCGCCTTCGGGCCTGATGCGATGAAAGAAGAGCTGGATCCTGAAGTTATGAAAAAGGTACAGGAAACAGCAGAAGAGACAGGCGCGAAGATCACCGTGTCATCTGACGAGGCCGATCTTGCAGGTGCTGACGTAATATACACAGACGTCTGGGCATCCATGGGCGAAGAAGACGCTATCCCTGAGAGAGTAAAACTTCTCTCACCCTTCAAGGTGACTATGGAGCTCCTTGAAAAGACAGGAAATAAAGATGTTATATTCCTTCACTGCCTTCCTGCTTTCCACGACTTCGAGACGAAGCTGGCGAAAGAGCAGATGGAGCTGGGATATGACATAAGAGAAGTAACTGACGAAGTATTCAGAAGCGAGCATTCAAAGGTGTTCGACGAGGCGGAGAACAGGATACACTCCATCAAGGCCGTTTGCGTCGCCACACTTGGAAAATAGATAACAGGCCTGAAAAGGCAAATACATAAAGAAAGGATCACAGCGAAATATGGAAGGGCTTATTTATCTTGAAGACGGAACTGCTTACAGAGGTGAAGGGTTCGGAAAGGAAGCCACTAAAGTCGGCGAGCTGGTGTTCAACACAGCCATGACAGGCTATCAGAGGACTCTTACAGACCCGTCATACAAGGGGCAGATCATAAACATGACTTATCCCCTCATAGGAAATTACGGTATATCAGAGGAGGACTACGAGTCCAGTAAAGTACACGCTTTCGGCCTTGTGGTAAAGGATCTTTGCAAAGAACCGTCAAACAGTAAATCTGTTACGGATCTTGACTCATGGCTCCGGGAGCAGGGCGTACCGGGAGTGGCAGGCCTTGACACCAGGATGATCACTAAAAGGATCAGGAACGAAGGTACAGTAAAATGTGTCATCAGCACAGAAGGCATCAGTACTGAAGAGGCTAAAAAACTCTGCGACGAAGCGGAGCTCAGAGGCGACTGGATGAAGGAAGCCGGAACTGACAAGCCTAAGGTCATGGGCGACGGCAGCAGGAAGATAGCAGTTTATGACTTTGGCGTGAAAGAGAGCATACTGGATGCTTTTATCCACAGAGACTGCACGCTGAAGCTGTTCCCATACGGGACCACAGCAGCTGAGATACTGGAGTGGGAGCCGGACGGGATATTCCTCACCAACGGCCCGGGAGACCCGGAAGAAGCTGTTGAAGGGATCGAAGCAGTAAGGGATCTGGTGGATACAGTGCCCATCTTCGGCATATGCATGGGACATCAGGTGCTGGCACTTGCTCTCGGCGGCAAGACATATAAGCTGAAATACGGACATCGCGGAGGAAACCACGGTGTATACGATAAAGATACGGGAAGATCATACATCACCTCACAGAACCACGGTTATGCAGTCAGCGGCGACAGCATAATCCTTAAAGGGCTTGAGACCACACATATCAACCTCAACGACGGTACTGTGGAAGGTATGAGACACATAAGAAAGCCGATATTCTCTGTACAGTTCCACCCGGAGGCATCACCGGGACCGGACGACAGCAGATATCTTTTCGAGAAATTCTTAAAGCTTGTTGATGAAGGGAGGACTGAGTAATGCCAAAGAAAAGGGATCTTAAGAAAATACTTATAATCGGCTCAGGCCCGATCATCATCGGACAGGCGGCGGAATTCGACTATGCCGGCACCCAGGCCTGCAAGGCCATCAGGGAAGAGGGTATCGAGACTGTTCTGGTAAACAGCAACCCGGCCACCATCATGACTGACAAAGGCATAGCGGACAAGGTATACATGGAGCCTCTTACTGAAGATGCTCTCATCAAGATAATCAAGAAAGAAAAGCCCGACGGCATGCTGGCAGGCTTCGGCGGCCAGACAGGTCTGAACCTGGCTATGGCTATGGAAGACAAAGGCATACTGGATGATATGGGCGTTGAGCTTCTGGGAGTAAACAGAAATTCCATCAAGAAGGCTGAGGACAGGGAAGAGTTCAAAAAGCTCATGCTCGAGATAGGAGAACCTATACCTGCAAGCACCATCGCGACCAGCCTGGAAGAATGCAGGGCTTTTGTCGATAAGATCGGATATCCTGTGATCATACGTCCTGCATATACGCTTGGCGGTACAGGCGGCGGATTCGCGTTCAACGACGCGGACCTGAAAAAATATGCAACACGCGGAATGGAATCAAGCGCTATCGGTCAGATACTCCTTGAGAAATCCATCGCCGGATGGAAGGAGATAGAATTCGAAGTCATACGTGATGCTAAAGATAACTGCATCATCATCTGTTCCATGGAAAATCTGGACCCCGTAGGCGTACATACCGGAGACAGCGTGGTAGTTGCCCCGACACAGACTTTAAGGGACAAGGAATATCAGATGCTGAGAGACGCTTCCTTAAAGATAATCAGAGCCCTTGAGATAGAAGGCGGCTGCAATATACAGTTCGGACTGGATCCGATCACGGGAGACTACGTGGTCATCGAGGTGAATCCGAGAGTAAGCCGTTCGTCAGCTCTGGCATCCAAGGCTGCAGGTTATCCTATCGCTAAGATCGCTGCCAAGATAGCTCTTGGATATGGACTTGAC
>CAMCER010000106.1 GCA_945873875.1 uncultured Clostridia bacterium | reverse complement strand
GTTTGTCTGCAGCCATTCGCGTGTCTGCCGAACCATGTGGTGGGAAAAGGCATGATGAAACCATTGAGAAAAAGGAATCCTCTTGCTAATATCGCGGCTATCGACTACGACCCGGGCGCCAGTGACGTGAACCAGCTGAACAGGATCAAGCTGATGATGGCAACGGCATATAAGAATCTGGAGAAAAAAGAGAAGAAGAACGCCTGATATGGCAGAAAAAATAAAAGCACATGAGCACCCCGGACTCAGACGAAAGGGTGCTCTTTTACTTGTAAATATTGAAACTACCGCCTTTCTGAAGTATAATGTTTAAGTCATAAAAAAATCAAGGAGGTCGACCGATGGGTAGACATGGAACTATAGCAGGAAGAAAAGAAAAGCAGGACTCAAGACGTGCTGCGATGTTCACTAAATACGCGAGAGCGATCTCAGTTGCGGCTAAAGCCGGCGGAGATCCGGAATATAATATGTCATTAAGGCATGCCATCGAAAAGGCAAAGGCCATCAACATGCCGAACGACAATATCAAGCGTGCCATCAAAAAAGGAACAGGCGAACTTGACGGCGAGACATATGAGACCGGAAGCTTTGAAGGATATGGAGCAGCCGGAGTTGCTGTGATCGTCGATGTGCTTACGGATAATAAAAACAGGACCACATCCAACATCAAGCACGCATTTGATAAATTCGGCGGGAATCTGGGTACACCGGGATGTGTATCATATATGTTCTCCAGAAAAGGCGTCATAGTTATCGAAAAGACAGATGAGATCGATGAAGACGAACTGATGGAAACCGCACTTGAAGCAGGAATGGACGATATGGTCACATACGATGACTGCTTTGAAGTGCTGACAGCGCCTGAAGATTTCGGAGCTGTATCTGAAGCTCTGAGAGAGGCAGGATATGAGTTCGTTGAGGCAGACGTTGAATATCTTCCGTCTATGGAATCTACGCCTACAGAAGAGCACGATATCAAGAACCTCAAGAAGATGATCGAGCTGCTTGAAGACGATGATGACGTGCAGAAGGTTTATCATAACTGCACCATAGATCTGGAAGACTGATCTGCATTTACCTTTACGGTATTGAAAAATTAGTGCCTGTAGGGTATTATAAAAATGAATCCTGAAGTGTACGTCAAGGTCATGTAATTAAACCTACGTAATGACATTGGGAGTTTGAATGCCGCAGCCTATGCCAGGCCTCCTGTGAGTGGAAGGCAGAAGCGGGACTAGAAAGCACCCCCCTATTTTAGATAGGGTGTTAATTATAACCTGGACGGCATGTCGGGATTTTTTGTTTATGACATGGAGGTTTCTATGTGGCCGTATATACTGCTCATACTTACACTGGTGCTGAGTGCAGTGGCTGCAGCGATACTCAAGGCTTCTGACGGGCTTACCAGACCATTTCTATCCGTTCTTGGCATCGCACTGCAGCTGATTGATTATGTTCTCTTTTCCAGAGTCATACTGTATATAAATATAAGTGTCGCATATGCCGTTTTCGCGGCGGGAAGTGTGATGGTGTCCATCATACTCGGATTTTTCATGTTCAGAGAACGACTTACAGTGATAGGATATATCAGTGCCCTGATGATCATCGGGAGCCTTATATATATCCATATGTACGGGACATTGTAAGAGGAGGATGATCAGATGGAAGATAAACAGAAAAAACCCATGACAAAAGCAAAGGCGCATCTCTTTTTCCTCTTCTGTCTCATATTCGAACAGCTGGGGAATCTGATAATAAGCTACACCAAAGGCTTTACTGTGCTGTGGCCGTCTCTGGCGTGCCTTCTGATGTATTTCCTTTGTTTCTTCTTTTTCGGCAAATCTCTTAAAGTGCTGAACCTGGGAGTAGCCTATGCTATCTGGGGAGGAGTATCTATAGTTTTCATGGCGGTCATCTCTGTAACAGTGCTTCACCTTAAGCTGACCCGGCCGGACATAATAGGGATAATCATAATAGTCATCGGGGTCATATGCATGGACATGTGGGGCGTGAAAGAGGCGCCTGCAAAAAAAGAGCCTGATGAGCCGGAAGAAAACAGCCAGACATAGATGATAAAAAAACTCCGCAGAGCGCGGAGTTTTAAAATGCATTTTTCTGATAAGCCGTTCATATTGAAGTGAATCTGACCTGCCGTTTATCGAAAAGAGCCAGACGGTCAAACCCGATCCTTTTCAGATAAGAGATGGCATCATCATATCTGTGGGCAAGATCACCGGGCACGTGGGCATCTGAGCCGAAGGTCACTATGGGATGCGAGGCGGGGAGGGTATTTTTGCTTTTCCAGATATCCAGATAACTATTCAGGATATCCTTTGAGGCGGTGGTGCGGTCTCCCATGCCGTACCTGAAGCTGGAAGTGTTGAGCTCTATGCCTTTTCCGTCTTCTATGATCATTTCAAGGATAGCATGGATGATGTCTCTGTAGGGAGCATAGTCCGGAACATAGGGGATGTATCTGTCTATTATATTAAAATGTCCCACTATGTCATAATCCTTAAATTCTTTCAGACAACTGTACATATATTCATAAAAATCCATGACTGATTCTTCAACGGGTTTTATGGAATAATCGTGCTTGTAAAGATCATACCCGCAGAAGCAGTGGAAGGAGCCTATGATAAAGTCGTATCCGAATTCCGATGCTGCCTCATAGCACTTATCGATAGTCGGTCCGTGCTGGATGCCGATTTCTATTCCTTTGAGAAGTCTGATCCTTTCTGAATAGCGGTCCTCATAGTCCAGGAGCGTGCTGTGATACTTTTCCATATCGATGAGGAACGGAAATTCAGGATCAGGATAATCCGGGTCATAATGATCAGTTACAGCCATTTCCCTGATGCCCAGATCTATGGCTTTTTCAACCATATCGCTGAGGGGCGTTTCGCTGTCGTCTGAAAATGATGAGTGGGTATGGTAGTCGTACATTTATCTTTTAATTCCTTTCGTGTTTGCTGTATAATAAAGTATAACACAAAAAAACAGGAGTTTTTTATGGAAAAAACAATAGTTATCATCGACGGCAACAGCCTGATAAACAGAGCGTATTACGCTATGCAGCGGCCTATGATGACCAGTGAGGGCATATACACACAGGGCATCTACGGCTTTATTAATATGCTGAATAAAATACTTAAAGACTATGAACCGGGATACCTTACTGTGGCATTCGATCTGAAGGCTCCAACCTTCAGACATAAAGAATACGACCAGTATAAGGCCGGCAGGAGGAAGATGCCGCCTGAGCTTGCCATGCAGATGCCCCTTCTGAAAGACGTCCTTAAGGCCATGAATATAAAACTGCTTGAAATGGAAGGATTTGAGGCAGACGACATTATAGGCACGGTCTCTGTAAGAGCAGAAGAAGAAGGCCTTGAGCCGCTTATCATAACCGGCGACAGAGATGAACTGCAGCTTGCTACAGACGTTACGAAAGTCATAATAACGAAAAAGGGCATATCCCAGTTTGAGATCTATGATAAGCAGGCAATGATCGACAAATACGGATTCACTCCGACTCAGTTCATAGATTTCAAAGGACTCATGGGTGACCAGTCTGACAATATCCCCGGGATCCCCGGAGTAGGCGAGAAAACTGCACAGAAGCTGATACTGAAATACGGAAGTGTGGAGGGGCTCATAGAACATGTGGATGAGCTTTCGAAGAGCAAGGTGAATGAGAGCATCAGGGAAAACACCCAGCAGGCTGTCATGAGTAAAAGGCTTGCCACTATCAACACCAGTGTTCCCATAGATCTTGATCTGGAGGAATGCCGCCTTGAGGAGCCTGATTATCCTGAGCTTGTGAAGATATACAGAAAACTTGAATTCAACAGTTTCCTGAGCAGACTGAAAGCAGGCGGCGCTGATCTTTCGGATGATCCGGCGGCAGAGACCAGAATCGAAGACAGCATCCCGGAGCCTGTGATCATCAAAGATAAAGCAGGTCTTTCACAGTTGGAAGAAGTCCTTGCTTCCGGGAAAAAAGACGGGACTGAAAAAGATGCTCCCGAAGATGATGAGATTTTATTCATAAAGACCTTCGGAAATGATGATCATAAAAACATACCGGAGATCTACGGCATTTGCCTTATGAAAGGCAGCCAGTTCTTTTACGTGGACTGTTCAGAAAAGGAAGCTGCAGAGGAGACAGTCAGGATACTGAATGATTCGGGCCTGAAGTTTGCAGGCCATGATATCAAGAAGGATTACTACACACTGATGTGGTACGGCCTTGAGGATCCGGTCACAGCTTTCGATACTTGTCTTGCCCAGTATGTGCTGGATCCGGGCAGGAGTTCTTATGATATAAAGAATCTGGCTCTTGAGCATCTGTCGTATACCATGGAAAATGAAAAAGAGCATTTCAGCGGTAAGGGCCAGGTGGACATGTTCGGCGATGAAAGTGCAGAATATGCCGCTTACGGAGCCAGATGGTGCGCTGTAGTTTCTG
>CAMCER010000105.1 GCA_945873875.1 uncultured Clostridia bacterium | reverse complement strand
CTGACCTGTTCCTGTCATAGACGCCCGGTTCACCATGAAAGGAGGAAGGATTTCTGTGAATCCGTGCTCCTGTGTATGAAGATCCAGCATGAAGTTGATGACAGATCTTTCGAGACGGGCGCCTGCGCCTTTGTATACTGTGAAGCGTGCTCCCGTGATCTTGGCTGCTCTTTCAAAGTCCAGTATGCCCAGATCTGTTCCTATGTCCCAGTGGGCTTTCTCTTTAAAATCAAACTCTGTCGGAGTTCCCCATTTTCTCATCTCAACGTTGTCTGAGTCATCTTTTCCTTCAGGCACGTCAGGGTGCGGCGTGTTGGGAACGCCCAGGAGCACATCCCTGAGCTCTGCCTCTACCTGGGATACTTCTGCGTCGAGTTTCTTGATGTCAGCTGAAAGCTCTTTCATCTCCGCAAGTATGGGACCTGCGTCCTTTCCCTCTTTTTTCAGCTTCGGAATCTCTTTTGAAACTACTGACTGCTTGTTCTTCATCTGTTCCACTTCAGCCAGGATCTCACGTCTTCTCTTATCCAGTTCCGGAACCCTGCTTATGCCGAAGTCTCCCTTGCCGCGTCTTTCGACTGCAGCTTTGATCTCTTCGTAGTTTTTTCTGATCTCTTTGATATCTAACATAGCTAACTCCTATTAAAACAGATTTTTCTTGTAAGTGATATAAAGGTCTACAAGTTCTGATATTTTATCCTGCATGACTATCTGCAGGTCAGATGCTGTCTTATTATCGCCTGCGTCCAGCGCCTTTATTATACGCGTCAGCAGGCAAGGCTCATCAAGGGTGTCTCTGCCCAGATGATTCCTGATATTATCTATCTGCTTCCATTTGACTACGTCTATATCGACACAGTCGTTGTCATCATGGCACTTCACACATTTTCTGATAGTGTCCATGGTGTTGGGGATTATCCTGTTATGGAGTTCTGTGGCCCACTGGCTGATGATGGCTTCTTCATATGATGCCAGATCTTCATCAGTCATCACATCATCCACCTTCAGGATCTCCATCTTCTCTTTTTCATTTTCAAAGGCCTGCAGGTTCTCCCATACTGTGCTTGGGGCTTTTCCGAAGAGGCGGTCACGCTCTTCTTCCGAGTATTTCTCGAAAACGTCCTCTTCGCTTCTGTAGACTCTGTCTTTCTCCAGATAAAAGTCCTCCTGACCGTATTCCTTGGAGATGGACTTTTCCAGATCCTGCGGGGTCTTGCTGTTTTCAAGAGCCGCCCTTATGCCGTCCAGCATGGCCATATATGCTGATGCAAGAACCAGATAGGTGTTGCTCTTGGGGTTGGGAGCACGAAGCTCGAACCTGGTCCCCAGAGGATTACCAGTCTCGCGCACCAGGCCGACCAGAACTGTCCTGTTCCTGGATGGTATGTCCACGGCTCTGCCCAGAGATGTAACTGTGCAGACCGGAGCTTCATATCCCGGCTTCAGACGGTTGAAGGCGTCATTGGTAGAACTTACGAACGGGTTTATGATCTCGTAATTCTTCAGTATGCCCATGATGGCGCCGAAGCCTATCGGGCTCATGAAATCAGTATCTTCGTTGACTGAGCTGAAGAGATTGACTCTCTTTCCTTCCTTTGTCTTTACTGCCACGCCTATGTGAGTATGCTCTCCGCTTCCGGCCACGCCGTCGATAGGCTTGGCCATGAACGTAACGTCAAGCCCGTACTGGCGGAAGCAGTCCTTGACTACATATTTTACCTGGTTCTCATTATCCGCCGCCTGCATGGCGTCTGAATATTTCCAGTCGATCTCCAGCTGCTCCATGACGTGGTCGTAGTGACCTGAGTTTCCCAGCTTGGCCTTTACTCCGCCGACTTCCTTATGACCCATCTCGACTTCAAAGCCGTAGTGGTCAAGTACCATGAGGGTGCTTTCAAGAGCTGTCCTTACAGGCCCTATGGTCCTCTTCCAGTACTGCTCTTTCAGTATCTGAGCCGTTGAAAGCTGCTCTCTGTCAGCATTGTCTTCCGGTGTCTTTACCCAGAACTCAAGCTCTGTAGCAGATGTTATGATTATCTCATCGATATCATCTGCGCTGTCAATGGGCAGATAATCAAATACGTAAGGATTCTCCTTCAGTATCTTCATTATCTCCGCCTTGAAATTGACCAGAGCATCCTTCAGGATCACTCTGGATCCCACCTCGTGCCTGTCGTTATGCACCAGGAATGACGGGATCCTCAAGGTACCTATGGGAAGCCCTGTTGCTCTGTCTATATGACTGTAGTTATAGTCCACATACCAGTTCACTGAAAGGTCCGGTATGATATCTACCTTTGCGTTGTTAAGTTCCGCGATCTTAGGGAGCACTACACTGGATCCGTCTGTCTGTACGCCTGTGGTGAGGAATTTATGCATATCCTCTATGAAAAGGTCTACGGGGATCTTCTCGTCTGTATCGTGCCCTCCTATATCTATCCCGACAAAGGATACGAACTTTATTTCTCTGTGATCTTTTAAAGACTTGGCGATCTTTTCTTCGCTGTGCCTTTCTGCGGGTATGGTGAAAAGCATCTTTTCAAGATCGTAATCTATCACTTTTGTCCTCCTTTCCTTATATACGAAAGTGATATGTATCCTGCAGAATCACGCGCTCTTTTTAAAAGCGCTCAGGCTTTTCTTCTGCTGTATGTCTTTTCAATGAAACGCCCGGCATCCAGGCAGGCAATGTCCGCTGTTTGCCGGGCCGTTTTCTCTGTTTTGGTTTATTTCATATTTCCACTATTCGCCAAGCTGCTCAAGGTAACTCTTCAGTTTATCCTGCTGCTTGCCGTACTCAGTCCAGTTGCCGTCTTTCAGAGCCTGTTCGCCCTTATCAAAGGCCTCCTGTGCTTTCTTTATTATCTGGCTCCTGGTCAGCTTCTTGCTGTCTGAACTGCTCTGTGAGCTGTCTCCCGAACTGTCACCTGAGCTTCCTGACTTGCCTCCGCCGTTGTTGATCTGATCAGCGCTTCCGTCTCCGAACAGTTCAACGAGAGCCTCTGCAAGGGTCGGCTTGTACGCGATCTGGTCGCCGTAAGCAACGATGACTCTCTTTACTTCCGGAATACTTGAGTTGGTAGCTTCCAGATATATCGGTTCTACATAGAGCAGTGAATCTTCGATAGGTATTACGAACATGTTTCCTCTGCTGTAGTTGGAACCGTTAGATGCCCAAAGTGAGAATTCCTTGGAGATCTCAGTGTTCTGGTCTATCTGGGCCTCTATCTGCATAGGTCCGTATACCACCTTGCTCTTTGGAAGCTGATAGAGCACCAGTTCTCCGTAATTATCGCCGTCGTTCTTGGCCATGAAGATACCAGTCATGTTCTTCTTGTCCTTAGGCGTATACGGTATGGAGTTTACGAACTGGGTCTGAGTCTCACCCGGAAGAGACATTACGTAGTACTGCGAAGACATCTCAGTCTCCTCAGTTCCGTACATCTCATCAGATACAGCCCATACGTCCTCTCTCTGGTAGAATACATTGACATCCTTCATGTGATATCTCTCATAGACCTTAGCCTGTGTGTTGAACATCTTGTGAGGATATCTGATATGCGCTCTCAGTCCTTCAGGCATTTCTTTTCCGTCCTTGAAGAGAGCCGGGAATATCTTCTTATATGTCTGTGCGATAGGATCATCCGGATCTACGATATAGTAGTCCGTATTTCCGTTATACGCGTCGATGACTACCTTGATAGAGTTGCGGATGTAGTTAGTCTTTCCTGTCAGACTGTTCCACGGCTCGGAATATGGATATTTTTCCGATGTTGTGTATGCGTCGATTATCCAGTAAAGTTTCCCGTCAACTGTCACCATGTAAGGATCTTCTTCATATTCGAGATAAGGCATTATGGTATTTACCCTTTCCTCGATATTCCTGTTTATCACTATTCTGGAATCACTGTTGACGTTAGATGATACCAGAAGTTTCAGGCTCTTTTCTCTGATGGAGAACATGATCCTCGCGAAAAGATTCATCTTCACACCGGCTTTGCCCTGATACTTGGTGTATTTATTATTATCACCGTCCGGATAATCGAATTCCTTCTCATCCGTGTTTACCAGTATATAGTCGTTAGTCAGCTCACCGAAGTATATCTCCGGGCGTTTTATCTTTATGCTCTTGGTGTCAGACTCAGGCGGGATACTGTCGACGATCATCTTCGGCTGACCGCTTGATGTGATCTCATCTACTCTTGAAAGAGTTATACCGTATCCGTGAGTGTACTTGAGATGTCTGTTCATCCATGTATCACTGATCCTGGACTCGTCGATCTCTCTTGCAGAAAGGAATGTCTGGGTCAGTTCTCCATCGATAACGTAACGGTCAACGTCTACATTATTGAACTCGTAGTACTGTCTTATACTCTGGGTCTGGTTATAGAATTTTTCAGCCGGAGTGTAGTCATTTATTCTTATATTATTGATAGTTTCTGCGTTTTTCGTTATATCCGCGCTGGTCAGTCCCTTGGCAGCCGA
>CAMCER010000104.1 GCA_945873875.1 uncultured Clostridia bacterium | reverse complement strand
ATAAGCCCGGCAGCTACGACTGGGACCTTTTATGCGACATGACAGATCTATTCATGGATATGGGAGGATCGTATTTCGATACCTGCTATACCTATCTTGACGGCGCCAGTGAAGAGGGCATCAGAAGATGCGTGACTGAAAGAAAACCCAGGAAAAGCTTCAGACTGGCTGAGAAGATCCCGGGATACGAATGCAAAAGCTATGAGGACTGCCAGAAGTTCTTCGATAAAGAATGCGAAAGATGCGGCACAGACTATTTCGATGTGCTCATGCTCCACTGGCTGAACCGAGAGAATTACGCCATAGCAGAGGCACAGGACCAGTTCAGGTTCCTGGAAGAGAAGAAGAAAGACGGCGACGCTGTGCTGACGGGTTTTTCCTATCACGACGACGCTGAGCTTTTAGATGAGATACTGACAGCTCATCCGGAAGTGGATGTGGTCCAGATCCAGCTCAACTATCTGGACTGGGACACCATCGGGATAGAGTCGGGCAAGTGCTATGATGTCTGCGTCTCCCACGGGAAAAGGGTTTATGTCATGGAGCCTGTGAAAGGCGGCATCCTGGCAGATATCCCTGAAGACGCGCAGAAGATCTTCAGAAGTCAGCATCCTGACTGGCATCCTGCCCAGTGGGCCATCAGCTTCGCGCGCTCCCTTCCCCAGGTGGATGTGGTCCTGAGCGGCATGAGCGATCTTGCTCAGGTGCGTTCTAACATGGAAGCAGCAGAGGCCCTTACTTCTCAGGAGAAAAAGATACTCATGCAGGCAGCCGGCATCATCAAAAGTGATGTGAAAGTCCAGTGCACGGCCTGCGGATACTGCAGACCTCACTGCGCCCGTGACATATATATCCCTGAAATGTTTCGCATGTATAATGAGATATCCCGGCATCCTGAAGAAGACTGGAAGCTGAAGCCTCTTTATGATAAACTTGCTGGCATGGGAAAGTCAGCCGGAGACTGCGCAGGCTGCAGAGCCTGTGAGGAGCACTGTCCTCAGGGCATAAAGATATCAGAACACATGAAAGAGATAGAAGAGAAGTTCAGACAGAAATGATAAAAACATTATTCAGTTATTTCGGACCTCACAAAAAAATATTCGCTCTGGACATGTTCTGCGCCATAATGGTGGCGGCAGTAGATCTTGCTTTTCCGCTGGTTTCAAGGCACGCCATGTATGACATGCTCCCGGACAAGGCCTTCAGGCTGTTTTTCGTCCTTATGGCGGCGGTAGCGGTGTTTTATCTGTTCAGGTCCCTCTGTTATTACATAATGACATACTGGGGACACACCTTCGGCATCAGAGTCGAGGCAGACATCAGGGAAGCCCTGTTCAATCACCTGCAGACCCTGGATTTTGAATTCTACGACAAAAACAGGACCGGAAAAATCATGAGCAGGCTGACAGGCGATCTGTTTGAGATAACAGAACTCGCCCACCACGGCCCGGAGGATCTGGTCATTTCCATACTTACTATAATCGGGTCTCTCACCTTTATGTTCACGATCGAGTGGCGCCTTGCCCTTGTGGTAGCGGTGCTGATACCCATATTTCTGATCATCGTCATGAGCAGGAGAAGACGCATGTCCATCGCTTCTGTCAACGTGAAGCAGAAGCTGGCCTCCATCAGCTCAGACATAGAATCCAGCATCTCGGGCATGAAGACATCCAAGGCCTTTGCCAATGAGAACGTGGACAGGAAGCGCTTTGATGATTCCAATGACAGGTATAAAGGCGCCAAGAAAGAGTACTATAAAGCCATGGGCTCATTCAACGCCAGCCAGGAATTCTTCATGTGCATAATCCCCGTTGCGGTCATCGCGTTTGGCGGATGGCTGATCATGCGGGACCAGATGAATTATATAGACCTGATAACTTTTACTTTGTTTGTCACCACCTTCGTTACGCCTATAAGAAAGATGTCCAACTTCGCCGAGACCTTCACCAACGGCACGGCCGGGCTGAAGAGGTTCATGGAAGTCATGGCCATGGAGCCTAAGGTAAAGGAAAAGGAAGGGGCCAGGCCTCTCAAAGTCACAGAAGGACATATAAAAGTGGACCACGTTTCCTTCTCATACAATGACGTCAGCGAAGTGCTGGATGACATAGACCTTGACATTCATCCGGGAGAGACACTGGCTATCGTAGGCCATTCAGGCGGCGGCAAGACCACGCTGTGCCAGCTTATCCCGCGGTTTTACGACGTGACAGAAGGCGCCATATATATCGACGGCACAGACATAAGGGATGTGACCAAGACATCCATAAGAGAGAACACCGGCATAGTACAGCAGGAGGTCTTCATCTTCGCCGATTCAGTCTATGAGAACATACGCTACGGAAGACCCTCTGCCACCTTTGAAGAGGTCGTGGAGGCCGCGAAAAAGGCTGAGATATATGATGACATAATGGAGATGCCCGACCAGTTCGAGACTTATGTAGGCGAAAGAGGGACCCAGCTTTCCGGCGGACAGAAGCAGAGGCTTTCTATCGCCAGGATATTCCTGAAAGACCCGAAGATACTGATACTTGATGAGGCGACTTCGGCCCTGGACACAGTGACTGAGAGGAGGATCCAGGCAAGCTTTGATGAACTTGCGAAAGGCAGGACCACCATCATCATCGCACACAGACTCTCTACAGTGCGTGACGCAGACAGGATAGTGGTCATAGAAGGCGGAAAGATAATGGAGACCGGCACACATGAAGAGCTGCTCTCAGCAGGCGGAAGATACGCAAATCTGTACAACACACAGAAAATAGACTGATCTGCATGAAAAAGATGCATGACATCCTGCGTTTCGCGCGATCAGTCAGAAGATAGAAAAAGCAAAGGAAACTGAAAAATGCTTGATGATTACAAAGAAAAAAAGCCGGTCATAGAGACAGAGCGGCTTGTGCTCAGGGATTATGAGCCGGGAGACGTTGCATCACTTAAGGAGTGGCTGGGCATCGAAGACCTTTATGAATACTGGGGCAGAGGCCCTCTCGACATAGAAAAGGAACCTGAGCTGATATTTACTAAGGGCTGGCCCAGAGGAGAAGGGGTCATACCCGATATCAGACTTGTGATCTGGCACAGAGAAGATGAAAAGGCAGTAGGTGAGATCCAGATATATGACTGTATGGACTACAGGATAGCGGAGGTAGGCTACAGACTGAACCCTGCCTATAGAGGAATGGGGATCGCCACTGAAGCCCTTTCTGCTCTGGTGGATTTCGCATTTACAGATACAGAACTTGAAAGGCTCAACGCCCTTGCCGCTGTCGAAAACAGCAGGTCGGCAAGAGTCCTTGAAAGAGCGGGATTCACTCTGGAAGGGACTGTCCGTCAGGGCCGGATGGTGAACAAATACTGCGACTATAACATATACGGCATGCTGAGAAGCGACTGGAAGGGAGTTCCGGTCAGATCCTGCGAGGCCTGCCCTCTGGGACTTTACGTCTGGAAAAAGAAGTTCAGCCCTGAGCCTGTGTTCCTGAAGGGAGTCAGCGTGCTCCGGGGCAAAGGCGAGAACAGCTTCCTTTATCCGGTGGGCAGCGGCAGCATGAAAGAATGCGTAAGGGAGCTGATGCATCTTTATCCCGGCCTTACTTTTGAGCGGGTGACAGATGAGCAGAAGGCTGAACTGGAGAGAGATTTCCCGGGCAGATTCAGTTTCACAGAAGACAGAGGCTCTTTCGACTACCTCTATGACGTAGACGATCTGGCAGATCTTAAGGGCAAGAAATATTCTAAAAAGAGGAATCACATCAACGCCTTCATGGAAGAAAATGAAGGCAGATGGACTGTGGAACCTCTTACAGCGGATAACATCAGTGAGTGCAGGGAATTCCAGCAGAAGTGGTATGAGAAGAGGACGGACGGGACCGAGAACGTGGACGTCAAAGGACTCGCATCTGAGGATGAAGCCATATCCATGGTGCTGGACGCCTATGATGAACTCAAGCCGGACGGCGTGCTTCTCAAGATAGACGGTGAGTGTGTGGCTTTTGCCATAGGGCAGAAGATCGGCACAGACACCTTTGATGTAGTATTCGAGAAAGCGGATCATTCAGTTCGCGGGGCCTATAATATGATCAACAAGATGTTCGCCTCATATGCCAGATGCGCGTACCCGGAAGCAGCGTATATCAACAGGGAAAACGACTTGGATATCCCGGGGCTCCGTCAGGCCAAAGAGTCCTACAGACCGGCTTTGATGCTGAGGAAATACAAGGCGCAGCTTAAGTGATATCAGAGCTTAAACGACAGCAGCGGGATATGGAAAAATATTCTCCGCAAAAAGTTGACTTGGATTTTTATTTCTAGTATAGTTTAATGCGTTGGCAATAAAATAAGAAAAGGCTGTGAAGAGAAAGAGTAACTGTTATGATTCTGAACAGAAAGCTGCCGGGTGATGAGAGGCGCGCAGATAGTTTCAGCGAATACATCTTGGAGCTGCGTATCTGAACAGGGCTGGGGACGGCCGGAAAGTAGGGTACGACGGGAATGCCC
>CAMCER010000103.1 GCA_945873875.1 uncultured Clostridia bacterium | reverse complement strand
CGGAGATAAGAACATATCCGAGTTCTGCGACATGTCAGTCATGGAAGCTCTGGAATTCCTGGACGGCCTTGAGCTGACAGAAAAGCAGCAGATCATCGCTAAACAGATACTCAAGGAAGTGAAAGCCAGACTGAGATTCCTGGCGGATGTGGGACTTGACTATCTTACTTTGTCCAGGTCCGCAGGGACCCTTTCAGGAGGAGAGTCGCAGAGGATAAGGCTTGCCACTCAGGTGGGATCGGGCCTGGTAGGCGTTTTATACATACTGGACGAGCCAAGCATCGGTCTTCATCAGAAGGACAACGCCATGCTCCTCAAGACGCTGCGCGGCCTCACTGATCTTGGGAACACCCTTCTGGTAGTCGAGCACGATGAAGAGACCATGTATGCAGCGGACCAGATCGTGGACATAGGTCCCGGAGCAGGCAGAAAAGGCGGCAGACTGGTGGCACAGGGAACTGTGGAAGACATAATAAACGAGCCCCGTTCCATCACAGGTCAGTATCTTTCGGGAAAAAAGAAGATCGCTGTGCCTGACAGCAGGCGTGAAGGAAACGGGAAGACCATAGAGGTAGTGGGCGCAGAAGAAAACAATCTGAAAAAGATAAATGTGAAATTCCCTCTGGGGAAATTCATCTGCGTCACGGGAGTATCCGGATCAGGCAAAAGCAGTCTGATCAACGAGGTGCTGTATAAGGCGGCGGCAGGAGAGATACACGGCCTGAAGGAAAAGCCGGGAAAACACAGGAAGATAAAAGGGCTTGAGAACATCGACAAAGTCATAAACATCGACCAGTCCCCTATAGGCAGGACGCCTCGCTCCAACCCGGCCACATATACAGGTGTTTTCACTCACATAAGAGATCTCTTCGCGAAACTTCCGGAAGCAAAGATGAGAGGCTACGAAAAGGGCCGCTTCAGTTTCAACGTCAAAGGCGGAAGATGTGAAGCCTGCAGCGGTGACGGGATAATCAAGATAGAGATGCACTTCCTGCCGGATGTCTACGTTCCCTGCGAAGTGTGCCAGGGAAAGAGATACAACAGGGAGACTCTGGAGGTGAAATACAGAGGAAAGAGCATCTACGATGTGCTGGACATGAGTGTTTCTGACGCTCTGGAATTCTTCAAAGCCATCCCGCCCATCGCTAATAAGCTTCAGACACTTGAACAGGTGGGACTTGGGTATATCAAACTGGGACAGCCTTCCACACAGCTTTCCGGAGGAGAGGCCCAGAGGATAAAGCTGGCATCAGAGCTTTCAAGAAGGGGCACGGGTCGGACTTTGTACATCCTGGACGAGCCGACTACGGGGCTTCATTTCGCTGACATCGATAAACTCCTTTCGGTCCTTGACCGTCTGGTGGATGCCGGAAACACAGTCATAGTCATCGAGCATAATCTGGATGTAATAAAGCGTGCCGATCATATCATAGATCTGGGACCTGACGGCGGTTTCAGAGGCGGCACCATCATTGCCGAAGGCACTCCGGAGGATATCGCGAAGGTGAAAGGCTCGTATACAGGCAAGTATCTCAAGAAAGTACTGAAAAAGAAATAGGAAAATCAAAGGGATCAGGAGCGCAGGAACGCTCCTGATTCTTTACATTGAGACCAAATGATGTCATAATAAACTTAGTACGCCTGCATGAGCAGGCGGACGTGTGACCTTGAGACCAAGGAGAAAGGAAAGTAAAAAGGCAGAACAGATGTATAGTAAACAAAATCTTACACTGCTTACTGATTTCTATGAGATCACTATGGCAAACGGATATTTCGAAGCTGGAATGGGAGACGAGATCGCGTATTTCGATATGTTTTTCAGGAAAGTCCCCGACGGCGGCGGATTTGCCATTATGGCAGGTGTAGAACAGCTGGTCGATTATCTGAACGACCTTGAATTCACAGACGAGGACATAGAATTCCTCAGAAGCAAGAAAGCTTTCAGTGAAGGATTCCTGGACTATCTGAAAAACTTCGAATTCACATGTGACGTATGGGCAGTGCCGGAAGGCACCCCTATATTCCCTGGAGAGCCGATCGTAACGGTCCGCGGCCCCATAATACAGGCTCAGTTCATCGAGACCATGCTTCTGCTCCTCATAAATCACCAGAGCCTGATCGCCACTAAAGCCAACAGGATCGTGAGAGCAGCCGGCGGAAGAGGCATCATGGAATTCGGTACCAGAAGAGCTCACGGCTCCGCAGCCGCAGTATACGGCGCAAGAGCTGCGTATATAGGAGGATGCGTGGGAACAGCCTGCGCCATCGTAGACAGAGAAGACGGGATCCCGGCACTGGGCACCATGGCTCACAGCTGGGTACAGAGCTTCGATGATGAATACACAGCTTTCAAGAAATACGCTGAGATATATCCCCAGAACTGCACGCTTCTGGTGGACACATACAACGTGCTCAACTCCGGAGTGCCTAACGCCATAAAGGTGTTCAAGGAAATGAAGCCTGAAAGCATGGGCATAAGGATAGACAGCGGAGACGTTGCATACCTTACCAAGAAGGCAAGAAAGATGCTGGATGATGCCGGCCTTGAAGACTGCAAGATCGTCATTTCCAACTCACTTGACGAGTACCTGATCAGCGACATGCTGGCTCAGGGCGCATGCATAGATTCATTCGGCGTAGGTGAAAGACTGATAACAGCCAGATCTGAACCGGTATTCGGCGGCGTATATAAGCTGGCTGCCGTGGAAAAAGACGGTAAGATAATCCCGAAGATGAAGATCAGTGAGAACATCGAAAAGATCACCAACCCGGGAGCAAAGAAGGTATTCCGTCTCTTCGACAAAGACACAGACCGTGCTATCGCTGACGTCATCGCCCTCCGTGACGAGATCATACCGGAAAAAGACGGCTATATGATATTTGATCCGAATAATGTCTGGAAGAGAAAATTCCTTTCAAATTATTACGTGAAGGAACTGCAGGTGCCGGTATTCGAGAAGGGAAAATGTGTATATGATCTTCCGAAGATAAATGATATAAGAGACTACTGCGCCAGCCAGGTAGACCGGCTCTGGGAGGAAGTACGCAGATTCGAGAACCCGCAGACATATTATGTGGATCTTTCAACTAAACTCTGGAAGATGAAACATGACATCATCGAGGAACATACCTGATGAACAAAGCCACGAGATATGGTATAATCTACGTATGAATCATGTGAAAGGACACAGTCTATGAAACCGAAATATAAAAGAGTGATCCTTAAGGTCAGCGGAGAGGCTCTGGCCGGAGACGATCATTTCGGCATCAACGAACAGATGCGGAAGAAAGTGGCCCGCCAGATCAAAGAGATACATGATCTGGGAGTCCAGGTGGCTGTAGTCGTGGGAGGAGGAAACTTCTGGCGCGGCAGGACCAGCGAGCACATGGACAGGGCAACGGCAGACTACATTGGGATGCTGGCCACAGTGATGAACGCACTTGCGCTTCAGGACGCCTTCGAGGCGGAAGGAATGCCTACCAGGGTCCATACAGCGATAGAGATGCGGGAGGTGGCAGAGCCTTATGTAAGACTCAAAGCCATAAGCCAGCTGAAGAAGAACAAAGTCGTGATATTTGCGGCAGGAACTGGAAACCCCTTCTTCTCCACAGATACCACAGCTGCCTTGAGAGCTGCTGAGATCGACGCGGAAGTCATTCTGCTGGCAAAGAACATAGACGCGGTATATTCTGACGATCCGGCTGTAAACCCGGACGCTGAGAGATATGAAAGTCTCACACACAGAGAAGTGCTGGAAAAAGACCTGAAGGTCATGGATTCCACAGCAGCCTCACTGTGCAGGGATAATAATATAAACATACATGTATTCGGAATAGCCGAAGACGGCAATGTGATGAAGGCCGTTTGTGGCGAGAAGATCGGAACTATCATCACATAAGTCAGGAGGTATTATCATGAGTAAAGATGTACAGGGGATCCTTGAAGAGAAAATAGGAAAAAGCATATCAGTGCTGAAAGAGGAATTGAACACAGTCAGAGCCGGGAGAGCCAACGCTGCTCTTTTGGATAAAGTAACTGTTGATTACTACGGTTCTCCAACACCGCTGAAAGCGCTGGCAAATATCTCGGTTCCTGAACCGAGGATGCTTCTGGTTTCACCTTTCGATCCCAAGGCCATCCCTGAGATCGAGAAGGCTATCAACATAGCTAATATAGGCATCAACCCTGCCAATGACGGCAAAGTAGTCAGACTTGCTATCCCTCAGGTAACAGAGGAGAGAAGAAAAGAGCTGACCAAGACTGTCAAGAAGATGGGTGAAGAGACCAAGGTAGCTGTAAGGAACCTGAGACGTGAGTCCAACGACGACCTGAAAAAACAGGAAAAGGCAGGAGAACTTACAGAAGACGATCTGAAAGAGAGCCTGAACGACGTTCAGAAGACTATCGATGAAGCAGTAAAGAACATCGATGAGATCGTTGCTGAAAAAGAAAAAGAGATCATGGAGATCTAGTTTAAAGATCAGTCTCAAAGATCAGGAAAAGAATGATATG
>CAMCER010000102.1 GCA_945873875.1 uncultured Clostridia bacterium | reverse complement strand
TGAAATTTCAATAAAAAAGAGACCTGAAAAGGTCTCTCATTTTCTGGCGGAGGACATGGGACTCGAACCCACGAGGCTGTTACACCCTACTCGCTTTCCAGGCGAGCTCCTTAGCCACTCGGTCAATCCTCCGTGTCTATCAAACTGCGTATACTAATTTAACACACGCATGTGGGTTTTTCAAGGATATTATTTCGATCAACCGGACTTTATATCGGTTATTTCAGGCAGTCGTACACGGCTTCTTCCATCCCTTCCGGATCGACTACACCTTTATGGCGGATCTCTTTCTTATCCAGATCCTGAAGTCCTGCCGGCACGTGAACTCCGGTCTTGCTGCTCAGGGCCTTTATGTACGCGAAGCCGTCTTTCTCTTCGCCCATGCCGATGGAACGGGCAACACTGCCTGCGAACTTGTACGCGCTTGCAGTGGAAGCGATGAGAGTCGGGGTCTTGTCCCCTGTGTATGCGACATAGTCCTTATATACTCTGTAGCCGACTGCGGTATGTGTATCCATCAGGTATCCGTATCTTTCATACATGATCCCGATGGCCTGGTTGGTCCTTTCCATATCGGCATATCCTCCGTAGAAATCGTCCAGCCTGTACTGGATCTTAGGACAAACACGATACTTCTTATCTTTCTCAAGTCCTTCCATCAGCTGGCATATCTCTTCACTGTCCCCGTCATTGAGATGATATAATAGTCTCTCAAGGTTGCTGGAGATGAGTATATCCATGGATGGCGAATTGGTCATGAAGAATTCTCTGTTGGTATTATATACTCCGGTCATTATGAAGTCTGTCAGGACTTTGTTCTCGTTGGAGGCACAAATGAACTTCTTCACTGGTATTCCCATCCTGCCGGCATAGTATGCAGCAAGGATGTTTCCGAAGTTTCCTGTTGGCACAGTGATATTGATCTGGTCGCCGTTTTCTATCACGCCTCTTTCCACCAGCTTTATGTAGCCGTAAACATAGTAGGCTACCTGCGGTATGAGCCTTCCGATATTGATAGAGTTGGCAGATGACAGTTTGCAGCCGATGTCTTTGAGTTTCTCAGCGAATTCCTCATCACTGAATATCTTCTTCACGCCGGTCTGTGCGTCGTCGAAGTTGCCGTTTATGGCAAACACGTGAGTATTGGCCCCCTTCTGTGTTATCATCTGTCTTTCCTGAACTTCGCTCACGCCTTTGTTAGGATAGAAAACGATTATCTCAGTGCCCGGGACATTGGCAAAACCTTCGAGAGCTGCCTTTCCGGTGTCGCCGGATGTAGCTGTCAGGATACAGATCTTCTTGTCTTCTTTTTCCTTCTTCATGGCCGTGGTCAGAAGGTACGGAAGAATGGAAAGAGCCATGTCCTTGAAGGCCGCTGTCTTTCCGTGATAAAGCTCCAGGAAATATGCGTCGCCTGCTTCTGTTACAGGCACGATCTCCTTTGATTCGAATTTAGAATCATAGGCCCCGTCGATGCATTCCTGTATCTCTTCGTCGGTGAAGTCCTCGAAAAAAGCCTTGATGATCTTAAAAGCCACTTCCTGATAGGGCTTTCCGACCATTTCCTCTATTTCAAAGGGCAGCGCCGGGATCTCGCTGGGAACGTAAAGGCCTTTGTCCTCTGCGATGCCTGCGATTATGGCCTGTGCCGATGTCTTGATGTATTTACTTCCTCTGGTACTCTGATAATGTATCATTTTCTCCTCCTGAGACTGGTTTTCTTCTTATGAATCAATAGTATCAAAACAGCGGGTCGTTTTCAAGGTGCCCCGCGCCCTCGAGGCCTTGAAAAAACACTGTTAATTCCACATGTAGCGATTAACAGTAAATATATCCTGCCTCTGCTTGACGGACCCGTTGGAATAACACTGTTTTTCCTCTATATATTGATTCACGATGTGTCCTGCCTGCTATCGCCCGCCAAACCCGTTGGAATAATACTGTTTTCCCGGCATATATGGATTCACAGTGTATTCATCCTGTTTCTGCTGTTTTTACAATTTGGGTATGGACAAAGAAACTAAAAAAAAGTATAATAAGCGTTGCTGGCAGCAAAACAGAATATGCCCGGTTGGTCAAGTGGTCAAGACGCAGCCCTCTCACGGCTGAATCAGGGGTTCGACTCCCCTACCGGGTACCAATAGTAAAATGGAGTTCCAATCGGTACTCCATTTTTTTATGCGATATTCTTTCGTTAGAGGCATTGAACACAAAAGGGCCGCGTAAACGCGGCCTGTCAGGAACTAAACTTTGATCTGTCAGCGGGATCTTTTCCGCCTGAACCCGATCAGCGCGAGGATCAACGCGGAACAAAGCATAAGGATGATCCATGGGGTCAGGTTAGTATCATCGCCCGTTGCCGGAGCCTCTCCGCCGGGTGAGTCACTATCTGTTGCCGGAGGCTGTGTCTCTGAGGCTCCGTCCCCAGTGTCATCGTCTTTATTCCCGTCATCTTCGCCCGGTTTATCTTCTTCTTTTTCCCATTTAGCGTACAGGTCGGTATCCTCTGTTATGGCTGAACGGAAATCGAACGCCTTTGTTAGTCCTTCGTCCGTATACCACCCTTTGAACCTGAACCCTTTTCTGTCCGGAAGCTCAGGATAATCCGGGTCGTCCAGTACGCTTCCAAATCTGACCTCTGTTGTTTTCAGGATCTTTTTACCGTCTCTGAAAGTTACCTTGCCGAATACCTTATACAGGTCCTCTATATTCTTTTCTATAGCTATCCGTCTTGAATCGATGAATTTTCTCAGGATCTCGATCTGCTCGTTGAATTCGGCTTCTGCCGTTTCGTAACTGGTGTCTTCCTCTTCATACAGCTTTTTATACGCGACATTATCGTTCTTCCAGGAAGAACGTATCTCTTCTGCGTATGTATCCAGTATTCCGCCCTTCTTTGTGATGTCTTTCAGGATCTGGTCGAATCTGTCCCATTCTTCACGCAGGATCTTCTGATATTCCGGATCATATGCCCTCATATGGTCGAGCCATGGCATCTCTGTGTTGTTGAATACTGTTTCTGTCTCTGTCTGGCTCAGAGCCAGATCGAAATCCCACAAAGGTCCCCAGTAAAGCTTTCCACTGCGCTCTTTATACATATAGGTGCTTGATGTTCCAAATGCGTCGCCGTTTAACGTAAACTCCTGTACCCACCAGTATTTTGCGGCAGATTCAATATCCATGAGATCGGAATAACGATCGCCATCCGGATCTTTGAAATTCTCTGCGTAAATCGCGTTTTCAAGATTCTGAATGTAACCGGAAATATACCGGGACTGAGCTTCGCGCCCCGGATACTGCGCCTCTTTGTATTCTGTAAAATCCGGTGTATGGACGCCGAGTTCAACATTGCGGTCCGTTGTGAACTCACTGTACTTATCACCGGATCCGGGATACATCTCGAGCAGGTAGCCGCCTGTTATCTCCGGCTCACTGTCATTGCCAGGCTTGATCTCATCTATATCTATCCGGTTATTATCTATGCGCACGTTCTCGCAGAGGGTGTAACTCCCCCTGTAAGTATCGTTTACGATCAGGTCCACCGGCACTGCTTTCGGCGTATAGTCAAGCCCAATACTCTTTCCGATGTACCCTATAATGCGGTTCCTGAGCAGCGTACTGTCAAAAGCATTGGCCAGAAGTACCCAGTGCTTGTTCGTTCCCATTCCGAGAAGATCTGCTTTCTTATCAAGTTTGAGCCGGAAAGGTCTTTTTGCCCCTTTCCAGGTAGAATTGCCCCGCCCGCGTATATATTCAAGATCGAGGTCTCCCGTATCGGGCACAAGATCGGCGCCGTATTCGCTTGTGTATCCTTCGGGAACGGTTATCCTGATCTGTCCGGGCGCGCGGTAAGTGTGTTCTCCGCTCTGCCATACTTCCTCGAAATCGTCAGGATCGATCGTAAGATATATGACCGGGATCCCGTTTTCACCACACGGTTCTACCATCTCAGGAACCCTCGGATCCTGTGGATCGTAATCCTTTATCTGAGCTTTTCCTTCATTATCATCCGAGAACACAAAAGAAGGCGTCAAAACAAGAAACACCAATAATGTTGCCAAAAAAATTTTCAGAATACTCCGGCTCATTGCGCCCTCTTTGATCCTCGTCAGCCCGATGACGGCTTTCTCTAACGTTCTTTTCTACAAAAGTATTTTATATATAATACGGTTTTAACGCAATATCGTTGCACCGCCGGAAACAAAAACCGCTGCCGTTACCCGTCGTTAATAAATGGACAGGCTCCCGCATAAATGCTATCATTATATCAACAACAAAGTTATTGAACTGAAATCTTTTGTTCATGACCGGAACACCGCTGTTTTGCGGAGAACGGAGACAGTTATGAGACCGACTCTTGAAAACCAGAGAATAAATATCCGCAGAGACAACCTCCGCGACGCACTGATCTACGAGATCGTTGAACTCGAATGGAGTATGCTCTGCCTCATGAAAAATGAACAGGGCCAGCCCCTGGATCAGTCGGAATTCGACGCTTTCTACGCCGTACGCTACAGTCAGCAC
>CAMCER010000101.1 GCA_945873875.1 uncultured Clostridia bacterium | reverse complement strand
TTATATGTCCGGGATTGGTCAGGTTGTGATAAGGCGCCTCGAGCCTGATCTTTTCGAAAGCGTTGATATCGTAGTATACCGGGATATGGAATGAGTTAGTGTAGTATTCTCTGTCTGTGACTCCCTCGATGACTCCGTATCTTTCTCTGTCTATCCTTACGAACCTTCCGGACAGTCCTTCAGCAGGTGTGGCCAGAAGCGTGTAGTTGAAGCCTGTCTTCTTAGTCTCTTCATCCAGCTTCTTTCTCATGTATCCTACAATCTCAAGACCCAGATTCTGAGCTTCCTTCGACTCTCCGTGATGAACGCCTATGAGAGCCTTCAGCGTCTCTGCCAGTCCGATGAATCCGACAGATAAAGTTCCGTGCTTCAGGATCTCTCCTACTGTATCGTCCTGCTTCAGCTTATCTGAATCCATCCAGATGCCCTGGCCCATGAGGAACGGATAATTCTTCACTTTCTTGGCAGCCTGTATCTTATATCTTTCCATGAGCTGATCGATACACAGATCCAGTTTCCTGTCCAGTTCCTCGAAGAATGTATCGATATTGCCATTGGCTTTTATCGCTATCCTGGGCAGGTTGATGGATGTGAAACTCAGGTTTCCTCTTCCGCCTACCACCTGTCTGGTCGGGTCATGATAGTTTCCTATTACCCTGGTCCTGCATCCCATGTACGCACATTCTGTGTTCGGATCTCCTTCTTTATAGAACGGGAGATTGAACGGCGCGTCTATGAATGAGAAGTTCGGGAACAGTCTCTTGGCAGATACCTTGCAGGCCAGCTTGAACAGGTCGTAGTTAGGATCATCCGGATTATAGTTGATGCCTTCCTTGACCTTGAAAATGTTTATTGGGAATATGGCTGTCTCGCCGTTGCCCAGACCTGCGTCTGTTGCCAGCAGTATATTCTTTATGATAAGTCTTCCTTCCGGAGAAGTATCAGTACCGAAGTTGATGGATGAGAACGGTATCTGCGCGCCTGCTCTGGAGTGCATGGTGTTCAGATTATGGACAAATGCCTCCATTGCCTGATAAGTCGCTCTGTCTACTTCCTGGTTGGCATATTTTATGGCTCTCTGCTGGAGCTTGTCTATTTCTTTTTCCTTTACTATCTTCTTGAGATATTCTCTTTCGATATCCCTGTATCCGTTATCGTCAGCTATGATCGGGAAGATGCCTTCTTCTTCCTCGATCTTCTTTCCGATAGCCTTTACCTGCTCTACTCCGTCATCGATGTCGTGAAGGATGTTGAGCATCTTTCCAAGGTTGGTCCAGTAAAGTTTCTTATATGTCTTCTTCACGCCGTTAGCCATTCCATAGTCAAAGTCAGGAATACTCTGACCTCCGTGCTGGTCGTTCTGGTTGGACTGGATGGCTATGCATGCGAGAGCTGAATAACTCTGTATGTCGTTAGGCTCTCTCAGGAATCCGTGTCCCGTGGAGAATCCGCCCTTGAAGAGTTTTTCTATATCTATCTGGCAGCATGTGGTGGTCAGCGTCAGGAAGTCAAGGTCGTGGATATGGATGTCGCCTTCCCTGTGGGCTTTGGCGTGTTCCGGTTTCAGCACGAACATCTCGTAGAACTGCTTGGATCCCTCTGATCCGTATTTCAGCATGGTGCCCATGGCAGTGTCGCCGTCGATATTGGCGTTCTCTCTCTTGACGTCGTTATCTTTAGCTTCCTTGAATGTAAGGTCTGAATAGATCTTCATCAGACGTGTGTTCATGTCTCTCACGCGGGTACGCTCTGCTCTGTAAAGGATGAACTCCTTGGCAGTTCTGGCATGTCCGTTCTCAATAAGTATCTTCTCAACTGCGTCCTGTATCTGTTCAACTGAAGGAGTCTCGTTGTGACATACCTCCGACAGATAAAGCTCAACCTGTTTCGCCAGATATCTGGCCATGTCTTTGTCAGTACCGCCCAGTACTTCAGCGGCGGCGAAAATCGCGTTTGAGATCTTGTTGATATCAAAATCAACTTCTCTTCCATCTCTCTTTATGATGGTCCTGATACTTTCCATAATTGCTGCTCCCTTTAGTAAAAAAACCCTGCCCCGGCGCCTCATGATGCCGGAGACTCTAAAAAGTATAAAATAATTGACTGATTAAATGATTACTCGCTCTTACCGCTCCGCCTTCAAGTCAGAATCCATACACACACTGGAAAACCGACGTTTCCAGCCCTTTTCGATCCGCAAAACCCCTTCGGAGCGCAACACAACATGTAGTGTGTTTTCCTTGAGTACAGTCAAAATTATACCCATATTTTGATTTTTAGTCAACAGAAATAATGGATTATTTTTGTTGATCATAAATAATTAATCCTGCAAATCACATGTGACATGTGTTATCATATTCCATGCACTGAAGGAGGAAACTGTCAGATGAAACGATTCACATATATATTGCTTGCTTTTATACTTACCACCGGGCTCTGTGTCATGACCGGATGCGGAGAAAACAACGAGGCCGAAAAGCAGGATACGGAAACCCTGGCTCAGGAAGAATACGATTCTGCCATCGGGATCTTCAGGAGTTCTGACTCCTTTGCTCCTGCAGCAGACTACCTGAAAAAATGGGCAAAGGAAAACAAAGTCAGGGTTGAAAAGGACGCTGAAAAATATCTGGTGCTGTCACTGCCTGCAGACAAGGGGTATGAGAAAGCTGATCCGGCCACTCTCCAGATGCCTGTAGGCTCGGGAGACCCTGCTTTAAGATGCGAAGAACTGGCCGTTCTTCTTACTGCAGTGAAGACTTCTGCATCCCACGGCAAGGTAAGGATCATATTCACAGATAATTCTGACAGCAGTTTCAAAGGCGCCAGAGCCCTTGATGAGAAATATATAACTTCAGATAATTTCATAAACTTCATGTATTCAGACCAGCCTGCTGTATATAACCAGGGCGGGGCTGCATCATATAACAGGATAACCTTAAGTTCTGAGAAGAAAGTCACCAGCCACGACAATGCATTCAGAGTCTCCATCAGAGGCCTCAGCGGAGGCATAGCAGGAAGTGCGGCTTCTGCAGAAAAGCCCAACCCCATAGAGACTCTCGCAGGGTTCCTGGCCGCGGCCAAGACAGACGGCTACGTCTTCGATCTGGCTTCATTTACCGGCGGCACATCTGCCGGCACCATACCCAGATCAGCATCTGCTGTCATAGTGATACCTTCAAGCAGCGCTGAGAGCCTTCAGAAAAGGTTCGACACCAGTCACGAACGCTTTATGGATAACTACGGGGAGACTGAACCTTATGCGGAATACACTCTGACTCAGGTGGAGAAGCCTTCAAAGGTGTTCACCGATTCTACCAAGGATGACATCATCAACTTCCTTTATCTCTTTGAATCAGAAACGCAGCTGGACAAAGATGAAAAGACTGTATCCTCATCAAACGTGGGCGCAGTCTCAAGCGACGACAGCAGCTTCACAGCAAAAGTCGTTCTCGAGGACACAAGCAAAGAAGGGCTTGCGGATTCCCTCCTCTCTCTGGAGACATCCTGCAGTCTGTGCCACATGAAATGCAGGACCACTTCATCCAATGAGCCGTGGATCACATACGAAAAGAGCTATCTGGTATCGAAGATGGCGGACCTCTGCTCTTCAGAGCCTCAGAGGACCATCATGCAGAATGAGAACACCATATTCAAAGACAGGAACAAGAAGCTGGTCTCCGTATCCTTCGGAGTCAACCTGTCCTCCTGCAAGCGCAGCATCAAAGTCATCACAGACTATCTTGCCAGCCTGAACGAGGTAGAAGAAAAGTACGAAAAATGATGCTCTGCTGATATAGCAGTAAAACAGAAGCCTTTTCATCCAGTCCTCGCGACGGATGATCAGATGCGCTTATTCAAACGTAACATAATGCCGGGAAAACTCGTGTCCTTCGGACACTCAGACAGTTCCCGGCATTTTTATGTTACTTATTTCATTTCGCGCCTGATCATTTCCGTCCCTGCGGATAGGATCCAAAGGCTTCTGCTTCCCTGTTATATTTAGTCCAGCGCCTCTTTTCTCGCTACTGATACTCTCTCGTCGTAGCAGGAGAAGAGTTTGTCAAGTTCGCTGTCGTCCTGCTTCCTGGTCAGCTTGCTGACTACAGGTACGATTATGAGTCCTCCTACCATGGCGATAACTCCGGAGCGCACTGAAGAAGCGAAGATGTATCCGAAGAACGGTCCCCATCCGCTGACATCAACGCCGGCCAGAGAGATGATCATCTGGATCACCATGAGAACGCATCCCCATACGAATGATACGTAGCAGGCCGCTTTGGTCGTGCCCTTCCAGTAGAGCCCGTAGAGGAACGGCGCGAGGAACGCTCCTGCAAGAGCTCCCCATGAAACACCCATCATCTGCGCGATGAAGGTTATCTCAGGATGCGCGTCCTTTATTATGGCGATAATAGCCGATATTACGATGAAGAAGAGTATCATTATCCTCATTATGGATACCTGGCCTCTTTCTGTTATCTGGTCTTTTGTAGCCGGTCTTATTATATCCAGTGTAAATGTGGAGCTTGATGTGAGAACCAGCGATGACAGAGTGGACATTGATGCCGACAGCACC
>CAMCER010000100.1 GCA_945873875.1 uncultured Clostridia bacterium | reverse complement strand
TCCACCCCGACTTCATGCCTTAAACCCATGATAGAAGCTCATGAGGATTTCCCGGTAAATGTAGGGTTTTACGGCCGCGGTGACAGTTGTCGACCTGAAGTTATTGAAGAAGCAGCAAAAGAAGGATTGATAGGAATAAAAATACATGAAGACTGGGGAGGCGCGATGCCCGGAGCTATCCGTGCTGCGCTGGATACAGCTGACAAATATGACTGCCAGGTCCAGATTCATACTGATACCCTAAATGAGGCTGGGAATGTTGAAGACACCGTACGGGCATTCGGCGGAAGGACTATTCATGCTTTTCATGTAGAAGGCGCAGGCGGCGGGCATGCACCTGATACACTTGAACTGATTTCTTATCCCAACGTTATACCGTCTTCAACCAATCCGACTAATCCATACACCATCAATACTTTGGATGAACATTTGGACATGATCATATCCGTCCACAATCTCAACAGAGAACTGCAGGAAGATATCGAATTTGCAGACAGTCGCATACGCGCTTCGACCATAGCAGCAGAAGATGTACTTAATGACATGGGAGCCATCAGCATTATCAGTTCAGATTCCCAGGGAATGGGTCGCGCTGGGGAAACTATTCTTCGCGCCTGGCAGCTGGCATCTAAAATGAAAGACCAGTTCGGACCGCTGCCGGAAGAGACCGGTGATAATGATAATCAGCGTGTCCTCAGGTATCTGGCAAAATACACTATAAACCCCGCGATCACACTGGGCATCAGTGACTATGTAGGCTCATTCCGCCCGGGAACATTAGGGGATATCGTTTTATGGAAGAAAGAGTTTTTCGGTGCTAAGCCAGAGTATATTCTGAAACAGGGCTTTATGGTAATGAGCCCGATCGGTGATTCCAATGCCAGCACGAAAACATCAGAGCCCATGTTCTATCGGAAGCAGTACGGTGCTTATGGGAATGCGTGTAACACGCTGAGCAAAGTATTCGTTACACAGGCTTCGATAGATAACGGGATAGAAGAAAAGATACCTACTTCAAAAGGAAAGTTTTTACCAGTAAAAAACACCCGAAGACTAAGCAAGCGAGATATGGTTCGCAACAATATCTGCCCCAGAGTTGAAGTCGATAAAGAAACTTATGAAGTATCGGTCAATGGAGAAGCAGTAAGCTGTGAACCAGTAAAAGAACTGCCGCTGACGCAGAAATACTTTTTCAGATAAATGGATATGAGAAGGAGGTAATCACATGTTTAGAGAAATGAGAAGAAGCGAGCAGGCGCTTACTTATGATGAAATGATCGAGGTATTGAAAAAAGAGACTCGAGGGGTTTTATCTGTGCAGGGAGATGACGGATATCCTTATGGAGTCCCGATAGACCATTATTATGATGAAGAAAGCGGGAAACTCTATTTTCACGGAGCGAAATTCGGCCACAGGGTCGATGCAATAAAGCGTGATCCGAAAGTCTCCTACTGCGTATTCGGGCAGGAATACCAGAAAGAAGGCGACTGGGCGAAGTATTTCAAGAGCGTTATCGGTAAGGCAGAACTGATAGAGGATTACGACGAGACCATATACTGGAGCGTAAAGCTGTGCAGCAAATTTGCGTGCTCGCAGGAATACATAGATGAAGAAGTCGAGATTCATGGGCCTAAGACACTTTGCTTTTCTATTGATATAGAGAACATGAACGGGAAACTTGTGCATGAAGCGTAAATAACAAACTCCGATTTAATTAATAAAATGGCTGAGATGATCTGGTTATTTTGTGAATCCCTTCGTTTAAATAAATCCTCAAGCCAATTTCTACCTCGTGCTACAAGTGCTCAGCCACGGGCAAAGGGGGCGTGTTCCGGCGCCCTTTTTGCATGCAATGTAAAGGTTCGGGAAGCTGTCTTTTATGTGCTAAGCGAGTATACGTGATATAATAGACAAAAGTATTCGTGAAAGACCCGGCTGGTCTGTCGGTGCAGTTCATCTGAACATATATTTTAGCAAAGTGAGAACCAATGAATAAAGTACTTGAATTACAGAAGAAATATCTTGAAGAAATAGATAAATACAGCCATATAGAAAACCGTGATGAAGATATCGCGTGGGAAAAGATCCATATGGCCAGCTGCGGCAGGATAGGATATACGCTTGCAGAAAACAGGAACGAAGATCCTGAGACAGCTGCCGTCGCCTGTTCTGTGCACGATTATGGAAGAGTCATAACAGGCCTGCAAAAAGGTCATGCTGAAGCTGGTTTCATTCCGGTGCAGAAGTTTCTGAAAGGAACAGGTTTGTTCACTGAAAAAGAAATAGCAGATATCGCTGTTGCCGTGAAGAATCACAGCAGAAAAGGGGAAGTCGGCAGCCCGCTTGAGGAGATCGTAAAAGACGCCGATATTCTGGACTGTTATCTGTATGGCTATGATTTTCCCAGGCAGGAGCAGAAAGACAGGCTCGCCCGGCTGTTGAAAAGCAGAAAGACAGGCTCGCCCGGCTGACAGCGATATATGAACACCGGTTTTTTCATTCAATCGATCGATCAATCAATCAATCATTCATTCATCTATGATCATATACAGGCTTTCCCTCACGGCGACGGCGCTTCTTGGTTTTTTTCTTCATGACAGAATACCCCAGATTTCCTATTGGGCTTTTTTTAAGGGGGATATAGTCGCCATGCAGGAAAGAGATGAGACCGGCTTTCTCGAGAGCCAGCCTGCCGTCTTTTTCCATAAGAGTTTCATCCACTTTGACGTTTATGATCTCGGCTATGAACATATCGTGAGTCCCGTATATATGCTTTTCTGTGACTCTGCATTCCAGATTCACGGGACTTTCTGCAATGAGGGGGCAGGAGATTATTTCAGCCTTTTCTTTGGTGAGTCCCATTTCTTTGAATTTATCCATGTCACGACCTGATCTGACACCGCAGAAGTCGGTCTCATACGTCAGGTCGGATGTAACAAGATTTATGGCAAACTCACCGGTCTTTTCGATAATGTCATGAGAATACCTTCCCGGTCTTACAGATACGTATGTCATTGGCGGATCGGAATTGACTATCCCGGTCCAGGCGATGGTTATGATATTGGCATTATCCATATCTCCGCATGTGACCATTACAGCGGGCAGGGGGCCAAGCAGTGTTCCCGGTCTAAGATCTCTCTTTGCCATAATTCCTCCTCATATATGGTTTTCATTGCATATTGACTGACGATGTGATTATAACACATGGAATGAGGCTTTCGTGTAATTTATGCATATACCGAGAGTAAATAAGCCAGATTTGCAGAATATCATTACATTATGAGCACGATAGATTGACAACATGCGCATATTTATTATCATTAAATTGCAGGCACATAGTTGAGACTGCAAATGGAGATGAATGAACTGCAAAATACACAAGCCAGCTTCAAAAACGCCTGTCACGATAACCAAATCAAAGGAGCGCACCATGAGATCTACAACTCTTCAGATAAAAACGTCCAGCTACGCTCAGATGCTGGATATCACACGTCAGATCCAGGAGGTGGTAAGAGAATCCGGTGTGCAGGAGGGCATCTGCACCATATTCATACCGCATACCACGGCGGCAGTTACGATAAACGAAAACGCAGACCCGGACGTGGTCCGCGACATTACCATGGAGCTCGATAAGATCGTCCCCTGGGAAGACGGCTACCATCACATGGAAGGCAACTCCGCCGCACATCTGAAATCCAGCATGATAGGCTTTTCCCAGCAGGTGATCATAGAAGACGGCAGGCTGCTGCTGGGCACCTGGCAGGGAATTTATTTCTGCGAGTTCGACGGCCCCCGCATGCGCAAAGCCATCGTGAAGATATCAGAAATGTAACGCGGTGCCGCACCGCAGCGCCCGAATCGCGCAAACCTAAAAAATTCTTTGATTATGTCCGCACATGGTGCATAATATAAATGAACTAAATAATTCCATGAAGAGCACGCGAGAGACAAGCTCGTTGACCGTGCAGCAACCTGCCTTCGGGTAAGGTGCTAAGGCTTGAACGATGGGATGAAGCGCAAGACACAAAGTCCCGTCGTGACGATGGGACTTTTCTTTTTCCTGTGCTCTTTGTTGTTTGTCTGAAGACCAGACAAAGAAAGGAGCACAGCAAATGAAACCAGTTTTGATCCATGTACCTCATTCATCAACACATATTCCTGAGGAATACGCGAAGACAGCCCTGATCACCGGGAAAGAACTTGAAGAAGAGAATCTTTTCATGTGTGATACAGGGATCGTCGGGCTCATTCCCCCTGCACTTAAGGATGACACTTTGATTTTCCCGTATTCAAGGCTCTACTGTGATGTAGAACGGTTCCGCGACGGCAGTGAACCTATGGAAAAGTACGGGATGGGATTTGTTTATACCCGTGACAGCAGAGGCAGGGAAATGTTCCGCCCGACGGAGGAGCACATTCGAGAAGTCGCGAAGATCTACGACCGCCACCATGCCCGGCTTAAGCAGCGGGTGGATGCGATACTTAAACGATATGGCTGCTGTCTGATCATCGATCTTCACTCTTTCAGCGATGAAACGGTGAATCGCCTGTTCGGCTGGAGCGGCTTTCCCGACGTCTGCATA
>CAMCER010000099.1 GCA_945873875.1 uncultured Clostridia bacterium | reverse complement strand
ACACCTTTTCATGTGCGGCATTTTCCGTGATATGTCCGTAATCCGTCTCATATCCGCTGACCGCAGTCTCTTTGACGGTATACGTTACCTCTTCATCACTGATCCTTGCAGGAAGATTCGGTATACTGATGCTGTAGATCTTTCCTGATGGATCTGCGCTCACTTCGCATCTGTATGTGATGCCGTCCCAGGTGAATCTGTTGACTGTTGACTGCTGATCCTGCGGCGGTGTCGGAGACAGCCTGATGCCGCTGGCTACTTTGCTGTCGTTGGCGCTGTCGTTGGCGTAAAGGTCTACGGTGATCGACTCTATACTGGATGGCCAGGTTATCGATTCTCCGTTGGAACCTTCCCAGACTTTCGTGAATTTGAAGTCCTTATATTTTTCAACATGTGTGTTGTTGACCCGGACTGTATGCGGCTGTGTTCCGGTGACCGTTACAGGGGTGCTTCGTCCCTTTATCAGAGTTTCACTGCCTGTATTATCTATCACGTATCCCGTCAGCAGTTCGGAAATATGCACTTCGACAGGTCCTGTGCCGTTAGGTTCCTGTCTTATGCTGCCGTCTGATTCTATGATATTTTCACCATCCCAGCAGTCTGTTCCGTCTGCCTCAGAATAACCGATCTCCTTTATAGAGTACTGATACGGGCTGCCGCCGTTTGCCGGAGCAACAGGAAGTCCTTCTATAAGCAGTTCTTCCCAGTTAGTTCCGTCACTTCTGACTATCAGCGCCTTATGTGTCCCGTCATCGATGACCTGATGTTCCGTAAGGTGGAAGCTGTCGGGGTCAGCAATTACCAAAGGAGTTATATCCTCGTCTCCTCTCTCGTCTCCTCTATAGAGTTTGAAGTATATCTTGCTTCCTACGCTGCCGCCCTGCCACTGCTTCGTTACTTTCAGTTTTCCCGCAGCGACATTGACGCCTTTTGCCCGTTCATTATTCTGGGCATCCTTATGTTGCTCATCGAAATACCAGTTCTGTGCGCTGGTATAGTCATATACCCTCGTAAGATCACTGGCCTTAGATGCATGGTCACCTGTGTAGACTCCGAACTCTCTGATCTCATATTCATATTCGACCTTGTGACCGTTCACCAGTCCATATCTCGGGAAACCGTTTCTTATACCGTCATACTGCAGGAACTGCCATTTCCACACGCCGTTATTATCCTGCAGATACTCGAACTTGAAAGGAATATCCTCGTTGATGTATGTCTGTCCCTGACAATCAATCACATCTCGCGACGTTGAGATGTAGAACGGATTTGCGAATGGAGCCCACTCAGCACCGTTCTGCTTCAGACGCTGATAGACCTGAAGCCCCACTGCATACCTGCTGACATCACTGGAGCTTGCCTGCACCAGCTGACCGCTGCTGTTATATCTGAACCATGTCTTGAGCAAATGTACATGGTCGAAACTGGCCTTTGGTTAATTCATTACGATCAGAGTGCTGTCCTGAGCATCAGAAGCTTTCACATATGCATGTTCATCCTTTCCTTCGTAGTTCCAGTCCCCGCTATTTTTGCATTCATTCCATGAAATATTACCGAAATCACGAGGGTTTGTTTGCAGACTGTAAGCCACCGAATCTTCCACTGCCTGATCACCTGTCAGTTTGAAGTAGCGTGGGTTAAGATACGTATCAGAAGATGTATTGCTCGTCCCGTCAGGATTCCGCTCTGAAATGAAATAAGCATAGTCCCCATATTTGGTCACATTTACATTTGCGCCATACGGAGGAACTGTTGGATCCCAGACATTCTCTGTATACTCTGGACGATCTGTGGGCAGTTCGATCTCCTGCATCCACCAGTTTTCACCACTGACGATATCGTTATGAGTAAGGGTTATAGTCCTATACAACTCTGGCTGTCCATCCTCACTTCCGTTCTGGTTGAGTTTCTGTCTCCATATATCTACTGTGATATTGGGGGCAGTATCCGGATCGATGTTGATCCATCTCTTCTGTATCCTTATCACATTCCCGGTCTTGTTGGTGGCTTTGACAGTGATGGTCTAGTCTTCCTCATCACCTGTGACTGGTTTGTTGATGGATCCGAAACCATTGTCAAATGAAGGCACACCGTACCGCGCAGCATCCCCTGTTGCCTGGCTGACTTCTTCCTCCAGATAATACTTGTAGGTCCGCTCGTAGCTGTGATTCGTATCAGACTCATACCATGGAAGGTTCGGTATCGTCGCTTTCCAGTTATCCGCAGCGCTGAGAACGATGGTCTTAGGATATCCGCTTCCTGCTGCGTCTGTCTGGGATGAATTGTTCTGTGTCCTGATCTGGTGAAGTTTGAACGTGACTGTCCCGGTGGCAGGAGCTTCTGTATTATTACCGTCCTGCCAGTTTTTATCCAGCTCGATATTGAATGTCTTTTCTACCGGTTCCGGCGGCGGAGGAGTTTCTGTCTCTGAATAAACGTTATAGAAATAGAACTCCAGGAATTCATTCTTCTCCGGATCTCCGTTATCATCTTTATATTCGCCCAGGACTTCCGGAATACTGTTCAGATTCGCATTTGAACTTGCTATAGACGTTTCATGCATCTGATGATATGTAGTATTCCCTTCATTATCTTTCACTCTGTACTGATTCGCCCTGTATGAATACTCAGTTTTTATTTCTGTACGTATGTAGTTATATGTCTTTCCGTCTTTAGTGGTTATCTGGGTCGGAAGCCCGTCTCTGCTCTCACGGACATAATACATACCGCCCGTGACGTTATAGTCGAATCTGTGACCGGTTCCATTGGTGCCTATCTGCACATTATGGTCGTGGAGTTTGGAATATGTATTGTAATCGTGTATCTCGCTGCCGACCTCCCTTACGGTAGCCGGGTCGCCGGGCTTGTCCCTGTAAACCTCAAATTTAGAATTGATGGGAGCCGTAAGATTATCGATAACGCTTCCGTTTTCATCAACTACTGTTTTCGTGATCTCAAGTGCAAGAATGTTGGCAGGAACGTCCACTACGTGCGCTTTCAGAACAAAGTCCATGCCGCTGATCCCCCACGGATGGATGCCGCCGTCCTGCCATTCCTGGGTATAGCCCCATGAAGGCTGGAGCGGAGGACATTCGTTGCCGACGCCTTGTTCATATGTCCAGTAATCGAAACTTGCAGACATTGGGACCTGCGCCTTTATAGTCATAGGTTCCTGATCAGATAATGACTGGTACAGCTGAAATTTGTGTCCTGATCCGTCTGTATATGTCAGCGGAAGTTCCAGCTCCTTTGTCGCTTCTACGGTATACTCGATAGGGTTGTCTTTACGTCTGTGTCTGACATCTGCACTGTTTGCCTCCCACCAGTTCACCGGGTCAATAGTTGAGACCTTAAATGATCCCTCGATACGGACCTGATCTGTACTCCATTGGGTGGTTTCATTTGCTGAATATCCTGTGATATAGAAGGCGTTATCGACTTCATTGCCGCTTTTGTCCTTTGCAATGATCTTCGCCTTCTTCATATCATCAGCTGTTATCCCGACATGCGCCGCCTCCAGCTTCTCGGTAAGATTATCGTATCTGGCCTCTACCGGGATAGGCGAATCATCATCCACCACATTTTTGCCGACGATGATCTTTTTCCAGTCGTTGCCGTCCTTATAGTAGTAGATACCGTATGCCAGAGGAACATCCACCTGAGCTGTTCCGCTGATGGATATGTCGATATGATTTACTGTGTGATTGGCAGGATCAGATGGGCGCACCTGGTCAGCACTGTAAAGTGTTATCCTGGCTGCATGCGCACTGTTATTCTGACCTGTTATATGAAGCGTGCCGCCTTCGTTGGATACACCGATATACAGATCGTTGTTGCTGGTGCTGCTCACCCTGCCGTTGTTATAGTTGATCTGCGTAATTCCTTCCAGATGAGGATGCTGAGCATCTTCCTCTGTGAGACCGGTCTCACTTTTCGGGTCCAGATATCTGTAATAGAACCCTGAAGCGGTCTGATCTGAATTGAATCCCGATGCCTCGGAAGCGAACCTAAAGTGAGCCCCGTACTGATAATAGTAAGTCCACAGCATCGGGCTGTCAGTGCTGATCTTGTTCGCATTGATATCCTCTACCGGGACAAGGGATCCATCATTGTTTATCAGATAGTTTTTTCCTTCATATTCAACTATCATCATGTACTGCTGACCGTTTCTGGGGCCCCCTGTGACTACCGTGCCGGTCACAGAGAAGCTGTCCTGCTTATAAGTCAGTTCAGTCTTTTTCTTATTGACGTCGATATCTTTATCTTCAATGACTTCTGTTCCTTCAGAAGCAAAATGTACGATATTCAGATTGCTCCCCGCCTGCATGTCAAGAGGGTCTTCATATTCAATGCTTACCTGAACAGCACTGTCCGGTTCGATCTTTTCACCGTCTTTTTTTATTTCGATATCGAAAAATCGTGCAAATGAGATGTCATCCTTATCATCCACACCGAGTTTTTTAGCAGACTTTTTCAGATACTTCTGATAATCATCCGTATCATCTTTTACTTCTTTCACTGAAAGCTCTGCCCCTTCAGGGATACCTGCAGCTTTACCGCTCTTTACGGTTATGGTGTAGTCATCGCCTTCATATT
>CAMCER010000098.1 GCA_945873875.1 uncultured Clostridia bacterium | reverse complement strand
GATCAAAAGCAGAGTTTTTACCCTTATTGCCTTACATTTACTTTAGCAATTAACAAAGTAAAAATTCTTAAGCATCATTTTCTTGACATTTAAAAAAGTCATTCTTTACGGTTTCTCCGCAAGGCAGATCCGCCCTCTTGACGGAGCCCCCTTTTAGGTCTAAAATAAGAACGTATGTTCGTGGTGTTGTGTTTCTTTATTAATATCTTAAGGAAGGAGGGCCTGATATGTTCAACCGGCAGCGATCATACATCTGTATAGATCTTAAATCATACTACGCCTCTGTCGAATGTGTCCGCAGAGGTCTGGACCCGCTGGAGGCAAAACTTCTGGTGGCGGATGAGACCAGATCGGATCAGACCATATGTCTGGCCGTTTCCCCTGCTCTCAAATCTATCGGCGTTCCTGCCCGGCCCCGCCTGTTTGAAGCTAAGCAGGCTATCCGGAACTACGTGGCAGCTCACCATGAGAAAGTGGACTACATCATCGCCTGCCCTCACATGGCAGACCACGAGCAGGTCTCTGCTGACATCTACGGAATCTATCTGAAGTACGCGGCTGCGGAAGACATCCACGTTTACAGCATAGACGAAGCTTTTATCGACTGCACCGGATATCTGCATTTTTATAAAAAACAGGCGAAAACAGAAAACCTTTCCCCTGCCCGCGTCATGGCAAAAACCATCCTTCGCGACGTCCTTGCCGCCACCGGTATCACAGCCACCGTCGGCATAGGCATCAACATGTATCTGGCCAAGGTCGCAATGGATATAGTGGCTAAAAAAGCCCGTCCGGACCGGGACGGAGTCCGGATCGCAGAACTGGATGAATACAGCTATAAGACGCTTCTGTGGGAACACCGGCCCCTCACCGACTTCTGGCAGATCGGTCCCGGGAAATCACGGCGGCTGCAGAACAGTTCCATGTTCACCATGGGCGATATCGCGGCCAGATCCCAGTTCGATGAAGAATGGTTCTACAAGGCTTTCGGCATCGACGGAGAGATACTGATCGATCACGCCTGGGGCATCGAACCTGTCACCATGGCCGATATCAAAGGATACCGCAGCGAATCCCGCAGTCTCTCCCAGTGCCAGGTGCTTCCCCATCCGTATGAGTACTGCCGGGCACGGCTTTTGATGCGCGAGATGATCGACGTGCTCTGCAGCGACATGTTCACGAAGAATCTTGTCGCCAGAACCTTCGTATGGTACGTTTCCTATGACTATAAAAGTCTGGAGAAGCTCCCGTCCTATACAGGTCCCATAAGCATGGATTTTTACGGGCGGATACATCCAAGACATTCCAACGGGACGGTACGCCTTCCTTTTGACACCAGCTCCGCAGCGGAGATATCCCCCGCCGTCATGGGCCAGTTCGATGAAAAAGCCGACCACCGTTTGCTTTTCCGCAGACTTGCGCTATGCGCGTGTGATACACTATCTGATGAGGGTATATGGCAGCTGGACTTTTTCTCCGACTACAGGAAACGCGAGCAGGAACTCAAGATCCAGGGCGCCATGCTGGGCGCGCGTAAAAAATACGGCGCCGACGCAGTCTTTAAGGGCATGAACCTGATGAACGGCGGCACGGCGCTTGAGCGCAGCAGGCAGATCGGAGGGCACCGGAAATGAAGAGCAGTAAAACTCCTCCGCTGGGAAATCCTTCGCGTCCGGCCGTCGACCGCAAAAAGTCACGCTATCTGGAGATCATGCGCAAAGGAAAACCCGTTCACGACCCAGACGACGCGTTCCGTGCGAAGCATCCCGCCATGCCCCTTTCACGCAGGGCAAAGATCTTCAGTCCCTTTGACGCGCTGAAAGGTTTCATGGAAGCCATCGCAGCCAAAGAAGAAGCCCAGTATGCCGAAGGCTGTGAAAACACAGATGCTGAAGAATGCGAAAACACAGAAGAATCTGAGAGGTCGATCATGTGTACACGTTTTTATATCGATATAAGTGATAAAGAATTGAAAGAGATCAGAGATGCCGTGGAGGGCAATCCTCTGGCGGACAGATTCGTACGGGCCGGCGATCCGCTGACCACATCCGGAGAAGTGCGGCCGACTAATGTGGTGCCATGCATCGCTACCGCAAGGACAGGCAGGAAGTCGGTTTTCCCCATGAAATGGGGCTTTAATCTTCCTTCTCCCAAAAGCGGCAGCCCGGTCTCCCTGCTTCTTAACGCCAGATCTGAGACCGCTTCGGAAAAACGGACTTTCCGCGAATCATGGGCGCAGCGCCGCTGCATCATCCCCGCTTCCTACTACTTTGAGTGGGAGCATTTCACATCGCCTGACGGCAGGAAAAAAACCGGCCGGAAATACGCTATCCAGCCGGAAGGATCCGCCATAACCTGGCTTGGCGGTCTTTACCGCGTAGAAGAAGGCTTCCCCCACTTTGTCGTGCTCACCCGTCCTCCCGCAAAGGAGATAGAATTCATCCATGACCGGATGCCGGTGATACTGCCGCAGGCAAAAATAGATGAATGGATCGACCCTTCAGCCGATCCCGGGGAAACAATAAAATACGCGCTTGAGCAGATGGTCTATGATGCCGCAGCCGGATAAAAACTATGCCCCGGCCACGGTTCTCATCACCATCTTATACCTTTCCGGTGTTCATGCCCGGCTCTGCACCGGGGTACTGGCAGCCCGCAGGTTTTTCCCACCCGGCATCATGTATGCCGGCAGGCTGCCGGACAGCAAGTTGAAGAAATACCCGGCAGATATTATAATTAGACGAAACATATATACCGATTTCAGATCTGAGGAATTAGTAACATGAACAGAATTATCATAAAAAATCATTTAAAACACCTGTGCAGACTGCTGGCCCTGATGTTGACGCTGTTTCTGATAGTGTCCGTTATTCAGACGCCCGTAAACGCCACAGGATCAAAAGAAAACGTAGTCAGGGTCGGCTATTACGAGAACGAGGTGTTCCAGGAGGGCGCAGCTAAAAACGCAGTCAAAAAAGGTTACGCTTATGAGTATTATCTTAAACTTTCCGAGTATACAGGCTGGAAATACGAATATGTTTATGGAAGTTACGGGGATCTGTACCAGATGCTTCTGGACGGTAAGATCGACCTTTTGGCGGGACTGGCCCGGAAAAAAGACCGCGAAGCGCTGATCGGATATCCGGATATCGCGATGGGAAATGAAACATACAGCCTTGTAAAGCATTATGCAGATAATGACATAACCACAAACCCGTCCAGCCTTTCGGGAAAAACGATAGGGGTGCTTGATAGCGCCATGAAAGACGTCCTCGAACGTTATCTGAGTGAACACAAAGTTTCAGCAACCGTAAAACCATATCAGGATTACGAAACACTTTTCGATGACTTTGATTCACGTAAAGTTGATATCCTCGCGGCAGAAGGCGATGGCGCCTATGGCAGAAAACCCGCGGAAGTACTTTTTCCATTCGGCGAATCAGACTATTTCTTATGTGTCAGTAAAAAACGCAAAGATATACTGGCAGAATTGAATACCGCGCAGGCAATGCTGGCAGTAGAAGAGCCGAATTATCTGCACTCTCTCAAAACAAAATATTACCCTGTAAGCTTCTCCGCCAGAGCTTTCTCGACTGCTGAAAAGGAGTGGCTGCGCGGACACGACCGCCTGCGCGTCGGATACCTGGAGAATTATCTTCCATACAGTGATACAGACAAACAAGGCAACGCCACCGGCATCGTAAAAGATCTGACATCAAAAATGATAAAAGAATTGGGAATCGATGATCTGGATATTACATACAAGGGATACGCAAATTATGATGAAATGATCAAAGCCATGTCTTCGGAAAAAATAGATGTCGCTTTCCCGGTAGGCGGCGGATTGTTTTTTTCCGAGGAGAACGGAATATATCAATCCACCCCGATCGCGTCAACATCGACAGAGCTGATCTTCAAGGGAAAATACACCGAGGACACTGTCAAAAGTTTTGCTGTCAATAAAAATAACCGGATGCAGTATTACTATGTAAAAACGAATTTCCCTGACGCAAAAATATCTTTCTACCCTACGATTCAGGACTGCCTTGATGCTGTCCTTGACGGAAAAGCAAAGTGTACTACCTTAAACGGCCTCAGGGCGAATGATATGTTAAAAAACAGCAAATACAAGTCCCTGTCCCGCACCCAGCTTTCCCGTAATGATGACCGCTGTTACGGCGTAGAGATCGGCAATGAAGGATTATTGAAGATCCTGAACCGCGGCATTAACGTCGTCGGAAATGATTACGCTCAGAATATCGCATTCCGCTATACCGGAGGATTATATTCCTACACCGTTTTAGATTTTATACGTGATCATATCGTGGCATTCGTGCTGATCGTGATTTGCATAGCGGCTCTCATTATCGGTATGCTGTTCCGCCGCATCAGACGCACGAGAAAAGAAGTCCGCGAAAAAGAGAAAGCAAGGATCACGCTTGAAGAGAAAAACCGTGAGCTGGCTGAAAACAAAGCGGCGCTCTCGGAGGCGTTAGTGGCAGAGGAAAATGCAAATCACGCGAAAACGGCTTTCCTGAACAATATGTCTCATGATATGCGTACGCCATTAAATGGTATTGCGGGTATGCTTCATAT
>CAMCER010000097.1 GCA_945873875.1 uncultured Clostridia bacterium | reverse complement strand
ATGGCCTTTACAAATGTATCATCGGGGATATCATTTGAAACAGTTACTGTGGCTGTGCCGTTATCAAGGTCGACCACAGTTTTTTCTACGCCTTCCACCGCATCAAGGGCGTCCTTTACTCTTGCCTGGCAGTGCTGGCACATCATGCCTTTTACATTGAATGTCTTTTCCATTTTTTCTCCTTTCATGGTTTTCGCTGTTTCAGTTTTCTTAATATTTTCATTTGTTTCACCGTCTGATAAAACGTTTATATCATCTGAGCCGTTTTTCTGATCCCCGAACAGTGTTTCGGGCAGATCCACCGGCTTTTTGCCTGCGTCTCGTGACGTACTGGTCACTTTGAAAAGATTGAGTCTCAGGGCATTTGATACCACACAGAAGCTGGAAAGACTCATTGCCGCTGCGCCGATCATAGGATTAAGAGCAAGTCCTATGGACGGTATGAGAGCGCCTGCCGCGATGGGTATCCCTATGCAGTTATAGAAGAATGCCCAGAACAGGTTCTGGTGAATGTTCCTTAAAGTCTGGCGCGATATCCTTACTGCAGATACCACGTCCATGAGAGATGATTTCATCAGCACCACGTCTGCGGCATCAAGAGCCACATCAGCACCAGCGCCGATGGCGATGCCTGTATCTGCTCTGGTAAGGGCAGGGGCATCGTTGATGCCGTCGCCGACCATGGCAACGCGGCCGTATTTCTGAAGTTTTTTTATGACTGCGTCTTTGTCGCCGGGCAGTACGTCAGAAATAAAGTCGTCGGTGCCGATCTGGCGGGCGATGGCAGCAGCTGTGCGTTTGTTGTCGCCGGTGAGCATTATGGTCCTGATCCCCATGTTTTTAAGTGTCTTTACTGCCTCAGCGCTGTCCTGCTTGACTACGTCAGCGACGGCGATGATACCGAGGATCCTCCCGTCGGCCGCAAAATACAGCGGAGTCTTTCCCTGAGAGGCGATCTTTTCACCTGCTTCATAAAGGGAGAGGGAAGCCGGGTCAGCGTTCTCGCGTGATGAGAGGAGCCCGTTTTCTTCCATGAGCGCGGCATTGCCGCCAAAGGACGGGAACCAGTTTACTACTGCTTTCACACCGTGACCGGGAAGGGTCATAAAGTCAGTGACTTCTGCCGCTTTTATCCCGCGGGCTCTGGCTTCTTCCGTGACGGCTTTGGCCAGAGGGTGTTCGCTTCTTGCTTCGAGCGAAGCAGCCACAGTGAGAAGTTCTTCCTCACTTACGCCAAAGACGGGGAGCACGTCTGTGACCCTTGGTTTTCCTTCAGTTACGGTGCCGGTCTTATCCAGGACTACTATGTCAGTTTTTCCTGCAGCTTCAAGGATAGAGGCTGTTTTGAACAGGACACCGTTCTTTGCTCCGACACCGTTGCCTACCATGATTGCGACGGGCGTGGCAAGTCCCAGTGCACAGGGGCAGCTGATGACCAGCACGCTGACAGCTCTGGCAAGCGAGAATCCGAAATCGCGTCCTGCGATGAGCCAGATCACCATAGTTATCAGGGCTATACCAATGACAGCGGGAACGAAGATCCCTGATACTTTGTCTGCGGTCTTGGCGATAGGAGCCTTTGAAGCAGCAGAATCCTCGACCATCTCTATTATCTGGCTGAGAGTGGTGTCGCTTCCGACGCGAGTCGCTTCGCAGGTGAGAAAACCGTTCTGGTTTATAGTCGACGAGCTTACAGTTGAACCGAAGCTTTTATCCACGGGAAGGCTTTCTCCTGTGAGGGCGGATTCGTCTACCGCGCTTTCTCCATCCAGGACTTTACCGTCTACAGGGATCCGTTCACCCGGGTGTACAAGGAATATATCTCCAACAGAAACATCTTCTGCAGGTATGATCATCTCTTTTCCGTCCCGGATAACAGTGGCTGTTTTCGGAGCAAGATCCATGAGCCCCTTTATGGCGCTGGTGGTCTTGCCTTTGCTGTATGTTTCCAGGGTTTTTCCTATGGTTATCAGGGTCAGTATCATGGCAGCGGATTCGAAGTACAGATCGTGAGTACAGTGAATGGCAGCCTCTGTGTCTCCCTGATAGAGAAGGGTGCCCATCCCGAACACGACAGCCAGACTGTAGGCAAAGGATGCACCTGCGCCCAGAGCGACCAGGGTGTCCATATTAGGTCCGCCGTGAGTCAGGCTCTTAAAGCCGCTTATAAAGAACTTCCTGTTTATCAGCATAACGATGATAGTAAGCAGCATCTCGTAAAGACCTATGGATACCGGCGTATCCATGACTTTCGGTATAGGCCAGTCCCACATCATATGTCCCATGGACACATACATGAGAGGTATCAGTATGCATATGGAAACGATCAGCCGCCTGATCATCTTAGGCGTCTGGGTGTCTTCAAATCTGTCTTTTTCCGACGCCGCAGAAGCAGGTGATGATCCGGAAGCAGGTGAGGCGCCGTAGCCTGCTTTTTCCACTGCTTCACAGATATCGTTTTCGGAAACGGAATCATCTCTGTCCAGAGTCATCGAATTGGTGAGCAGATTCACCGTCACATTGCTCACGCCGGACAAAGCAGATACCGCCTTTTCCACATGCGCGCTGCAAGCGGCGCAGGACATTCCGGTCACATTGTATTTTTCATTAACAGTCATTTTGATAAAATCTCCTTATTTCAGTCTGTCGATCAGGTCTATAGCCTCGTCGATTATCTCGGTGTTTCCTTTTTCTATCTCTTCGACCACACAGGTCTTCATATGCTCTTTGAGGATGATCTGTGCCACGCTTTTCAGTGCACTCTGGGCAGCAGAAAGCTGGACCAGCACATCTCCGCAGTATCTGTTTTCATCCAGCATGTTCTTCGTTCCATTGAGCTGGCCTATTATACGGTTGAGCCTGTTCTGAAGCTGATGGATGGTCTCTCTGCTTCTGGGCGTGTTCTTATGCCTTTCGCAGGCAGGGCATGTCCTGTCGCAGTTTTCCATACCGGTGTTTGTTTCATTTGTTTTATCCATGTTATGTTCCTCCAGAGGCCGAGCGCTGCAGCCGGCCGTTCCAGTACAAGAATATACCCCATGGGGGTATTTGTCAATGTGCTAAAGATATATGGAAATCAAAGGTAATGAATGGTATAATTTCAATGTATATTTTTTTCGAAGGAGCAGAAGATGGAATTTATTCCGATCCTTTTAGGAGTAGTCCTGGCAGGCTATTTTGTCGGCAGCAGGGTAAGAGCATATAAAGATAAAATGCACTGGCTGAGTCCGCTGATCTCGGCTATTGTGGTCGTATTGCTGTTCGTGCTGGGAGCCCGTCTGGGATCCAATGAAGAAGTCTTCAGTCAGCTGGGGGCCATAGGCATAAACGCCTTTATCCTTGCAGCAGGAGGAGTAGCTGGAAGCATTTTATGTGTTTTCCTGATCAGGAAGATCGTCGGCATAGATAAAAGAGGCGATCGTATCTCAGAACGTTCTGAAGACCATACAGAAAAACAGGCTGAAACACCAGAAGATGCGTCAGGAGAAGACGAAAAATCCGGAGGCGGCAACAGTTTCAGGATGACAGTAAAAACACTGGCTTCACTGGCGGCGGGTATGCTGGCAGGATTCTTTCTGACTAAAGATTATTCACCTATTGAAGATGCTGCAGAGAGTTTTGTGGAGGTATCGGGAACGGTGCTTCTGATAATACTTTATACGCTGCTGTTCTTCGTGGGTATAGAGATAGGACTTGAAGGAACTGTAGTCAAGAAGTTCAGGATGGTCGGGTGGAGGATATTCCTGTTCCCCATCGGCGTTATAGGCGGGACCCTGATAGTGATGGTAATCATGTCCATGTTCATAGACTACAGCGTAACGGAGACTCTGGCGGTAGGATCCGGCTTCGGGTGGTTCTCACTTGCTCCGGTACTCATCGCAGAATACTCAGCGGAAGTATCGGCCCTGTCGCTTCTTTACTGCGTCATGAGGGATGTGCTGGGCTTTATCTTCATTCCTGTCATCGCGAAAACAATAGGTTTCGTGGAAACCATCGCTCCTCCGGGAGCATCAGCTATGGATGTTAGTCTGCCTATAGTGGAAAGAGCTACAAATGCTGATATCGCAGTATATTCATTTGTGAGCGGAGTCATAGTCAGCCTTATGGTGCCTGTGCTGGTGCCGCTTTTCATAGCGATGTAAAAAGGCCATACTGCAGCGGCATAAAGCCGCGCATGATCAATATATAACAGAAAGAAAAGGACTTGAAAATGGAACAGAAAAAATTCAAAGGAAGCAGCAATTACGTAGCATCACTGGAACTGATGAATGCGGTGAACATAGCCATAGCGCTGAAAAAACCTCTTTTGCTGAAAGGGGAGCCGGGCACCGGAAAGACCATGCTGGCAGAGTCGATATCTGAGGCTCTTGACAAGAGGCTCATCACATGGAGCATCAAATCCACGACAAAGGCCCAGGAAGGTCTTTACGTATATGATACAGTGCAGAGACTTTACGACAGTCAGTTCGGTGAGGAAGGTGTTGGCGATATAGGAAGATATATCAAACTGGGAAAGCTTGGAGAAGCATTCAGCGCTGAAGAGCAGGTGGTGCTCCTTATCGATGAGATAGACAAGGCGGATCTGGAATTCCCTAATGACCTTCTGTGGGAACTGGATAAGATGGAATTTTTCATCAATGAGAC
>CAMCER010000096.1 GCA_945873875.1 uncultured Clostridia bacterium | reverse complement strand
CGGGATGAGTAGCCTGCCGCAAGAATAACAGCGCCTGTTTCAGGCGCTGTGTTTTTTTCTGTCTTTACTTTATTTTCTGTCATCGAAACCTGCTCTCGAATTGATCATTTCAGCCACGATGCTGATGGCGATCTCTTCCGGAGTCTCAGAATGTATCTCCAGCCCTATAGGCGCATGGATGTTCCTGATCTCATCATCAGTTACGCCCTCCTCTTCACGGAGTTTGTCGTAAAGTATCTTATCCTTGGTCCTGCTGCCTATCATTCCAAGGTATGCCCTCTTCTGTTTGAGAGCCCCTTTGAGAACATCGTAGTCTCCCATGTGGCCCCGGGTGATTATAACGATATAGCTGTCTTCATCAGTCTCTATATCTTTGAATGAATCCTCAAAAGAATCCAGAACGATCACTTCATCCGCGTCAGGGAATCTCTCTCTGTTGGCATACTCTGCCCTGTCGTCCAGGACTACAGTCTTAAAGTCCACAAAGCGGAGTATCGGCTCAAGTGCCAGGCCCACGTGGCCTGCTCCGAAGAGGTAGGCTGTAGTTGGTTTGTCGTATTCTTCAACGAATTTTTCCGGGTGCTTCGCGTCGATATATTCGATGAGGACATTGGCATCGCCGCCGCATCCCATGTTGATGGAATCCTCACCTTCCGTAGTCAGTTTGAAGTGGTAGGTCTTACTTGGCTCTTTTGTCTTGAAAGTCTCCATGCAGTGCTGCTGAGTGATGGCCTCGATCCTTCCGCCGCCGACGGTGCCTATGAACTGGCCATCCTCTGTGGCTATCATCCATGCTCCCTTTTTACGCGGCGTAGAGCCCTCAGTTTCAACGACTCTCGCTACTACGAAATCTCTTCCGTTCTCAAGAAAATCCCTTGCGTGGTATATGATCTTGTCGCTCATTGTTCATCCCCGGCTGCAAATGGCCGGTCTCCTCCTTTTCTCTGCTGATTTGTCCTTTTTTTATATTATCGCATTTTTCATATGCTTTTTTACGCCTATGATATTGTATCGTTTTTTGAAGTCCGGTGCAAAACCCGGCTGCGCTGCTTCCTCGCATGGTCTTTCGCTGCGCTTTCACTTCTTTTCCCTGCGTCTTTCGCTGCTTCTTTCCGGCGGCCTACCGGGCTTCTTTTCCCTTCTTCAGCTTCCGGTCTCCTACCCTGGTCAGGCATCTGCTGACGCTGCCGCATCTGCAGGGGCGATTCAGGATGCTTGCGATGTCGCCTGTTCTGTACCTTATGAAGGGCATCCCTTTTCTGTTGAGAGTGGTGACCACCACGTCCCCGTACTGGCCGTCCGGCAGTACCCTGCCGGTCTCTGGGTCGATGATCTCGAACAAAAGCCCGTGCTCTCTGATATGGAACCCGTCCAGCATATTGCACGTCACCGCGGCGCCAAGGCCTGTCTCTGTCATGCCGTAATGCTCGAAGGGCATGCAGTCCCAGGTCCTGCTGATGAATTCAGCGTTCTCTCTGGAAACATATTCTGCAGTCAGGAGCACCGATATCATAGTCTCTCTCAGCTCTTCTGCTCTGGTTCCCTCTTTTCCGTCTGATCTGGGCTGGGTCAGAGAAGCTTCAGCCATCTTAGCTATAAAAGTGGGCAGCCCCACCATGCAGGTGATCCCTGTATCCAGGGGATCGAAGGTGGCATCTGCTCCAAGCAGCCTCACGGCTTCAGCCAGCAGCGTCCCCACTGATCCGGGCCTTTCGTGAGGCAGGAGAACCAGTACTTTTCCGTCTTTGTCCACCAGATACTGCATCCCGTATCTGAAGTGGTCTATGGTCAGCTGCTGATCCTCTTCGGTAAACGACACGTGCTTGGGCACGCCTGTGGTCCCGCTGGTCTGCAGCGTCACGATGCGGCTGATCTCCTTGGGGTTCACACAGAGCATGTCCGTCTCATGCTCCACCAGATCTTCGGGAGATGTAAAGGGCAGTTTTTCAATATCTTTCACCGATGAAAACCGCAGATCTTCCGGAAGATCCCTGTAAAGATCTCTGTAAAAGGGACTGTTTTCTCTCACATAAGAAAAAAGCCTGTTGAGCTTATTGACCTGATCCTGCTCGATGGCTTCTCTGGTCAGAGGCTGCTCCGGCGAAAGACCGATGAAGTCCTTTGTCCAGATGTCCAGCCAGTGAGTCTTATTGTTCCTGAATTTCTCTATATTTTTCATTTCTGTAAATCGCTGTTCTGCTGCGGGCGATCCGTATGCCGCGGATGATCTGTCTGATGCAGTCTGTCCGTCTGCCTCAGTCCATCAGTCCCAGTCCAGCAGCTCCTCCACCATCTGATATGTCGCCTCAACTATCATGGGGCATTTATTCACTCTGGCAGAAGCCGGGTCATCACCCAGAAGCTCGCTGCATTCCGAAGAACCGAAGGAATCCTCGAACCAGTCGGTCAGGTCCTGCACCGCTGACATGGCGGCTTCCTGAGGATCTGCCAGATAAAGAAGGCATACCGCTGAAGACAGCGCGCCGCAGGTCTTCCCGCTGCCCAGGCCGACGCAGAGGCCCGCCATGGCATCGATGAGATCCGGGTTTTCCTTTTCCATATGATCAAGGCCCATCTGCATTATGATCTGGCTGCAGCAGAAGCCTTTGAGTTTCAGTTCCATCATCCGGTCTTTTATCTCGCTCATCTCTTTTCCCTTTCGTTCTCGAAAAATCGAAAGTTTTTCTCTTTCACCTTCGACAAAGGCGAAAACCTTCCTTCTCCAGTGGCTCTTCCTGAAGACCCCGGGCCTTCAGAAGCACCGGTACTTACAGCGGTTTTTCCGCCGTCAGCATGAAGTAGCCTGTTTTTTTGTCGTCGTTTCCGGTGCACTTCAGGCAGGTGTCAAGGCTGTCTTTTCCTTCGTCAAATATCTTCTGTCCCACGTATTCGATAAGGTCGTCCGTCCTGTCTTCGAACTTTATATTAGTGAATCCGATCTCTTCCATCTGTCTGATAAGGGGGTCCTTCAGGAACCTCCCCTTGTATCTGAAGTCCAGGAATCTCAGCTCTCCGCTGGTGTTTTCGTCATCGCACTCACCTTCTTTATGAGGTATCTTCGCGATGCGGTCAGCTTCGATCTTCACGGATCTCACCAGCTGAGGATCCGGGTCGCGCATGTAAAGATCGCTTATGAATATCTTCGCGCCCTTTTTCATGACACAGTATGCTTCGTGGAGCGCCTCGTCTGCCAGATTTATCAGGGAAAGAACGCATTCCATGACTATGCCGTCAAATGTAAAGGACATGAAACTGTCCAGGATCTCCCCGTCTCCGTACATGAATTCTATGCCCGGATGCGCTTTCTTGGCTTTGTCAACCATATCAAGCGATATGTCCATACCGGTCATCTCAAATCCGTATTCATCTTTCAGATGCTGTGCCGTATCCCCTTCGCCGCATCCTATCTCAAGGACTTTGGCGCCTTCGGGAAGGCTCCACTGTTCCATGGCTTTATCAGTTATATCGAATTTTCCCGGCCGCATGATCCCCATTTTTCAATACCTTTCTATTTTGCGGCAGCTGCCGGCGGATCGCTCCGGCCAGGCCTCTGCCGCATGTAATTTGTCCTGAATATCTTTTCTTATCCCGAAGATTTTTTCCTCTCTCCGAAATCAGCATAATAGTACCGCAAAAAAAATCCGATGTCCATATCATATTTAAGTGCTCCCCACATCCCGCATTTTTCCTACTATATAATGCTCCACAGAAAAAAATCTGCCGGCCGCTCCGGGATGTTGGTACAGCAACATTGTTGCTTTTTTACCGGATAAATGCTCCCTGAAAGGCGCGCATTTCAACTGACTGTTGCAAAATTCAGCCAAATTGTCATCGCAAAAACCGCAAGATCGTACAACAAAATGCAATGCCTTTATTGACATAAAAAAACACAGTTGATAAAATTAACGTGTATCAGTAACAATTGAATATACTCTCCGATTTCTGACATCTACGGCTTCGGCTATGGTGACAGAAACGATGGGTCAGTAAGGAAACGCTCTGGCCTCCCGCGTTTGGAAAGGAAAGTATAAGCAGTCATTAAACTCAGCGCCTGCTTCCCTATATACAGGCAGCCCACAATTCCGAGTTTTTAAGAATGTTTGTTAACGACTCTTTTCGCAAATGCGGAGAGAGTATTTTTGATTGCATCCAAAACAAATTAATAATCGGAGGCAAATTACAATGAAGTTAAGGAAAATGACATTGAACATCAATGGCGCTGACCGCATGTTCATCTTCGATCCTGAAAAAGACAAGCTCTCTGACGTACTCAGAAGACTGGGCCTCACCGGAACTAAAGTAGGTTGCGGTGTTGGTGTCTGCGGATCATGTAATGTAATCGTCAACAAGAAAGTAATCCGTTCTTGTACTAAGAAGGTTGCATCAATGGCTGAATTTGATGAGGTCATCACTGTTGAAGGAATCGGAACACCGATGCATCTTCACCCGCTGCAGGTAGCATTCATGCACGACCACGCAGTACAGTGCGGATTCTGTATTCCTGGATTCCTGGTATCATCTTATGCTCTTCTCGTATATGAGAATCCAAACCCGACAAGAGAAGAAGTAAGAGACTGGTTCACGAAGAACAGAAACATCTGCCGTTGTACAGGTTACAAGCAGATCGTTGATGCTGTTATGGACGCTGCAAAGGTTATGCGCGGCGAATG
>CAMCER010000095.1 GCA_945873875.1 uncultured Clostridia bacterium | reverse complement strand
AGACAATATCAGTCAAGTATTCGCCCGTCTGTGGAAATGGTGACTACCTGCCAGGGGATGAATCTGCCGCTGTCCTGAAGAGCTTTTTTGGCTGCGAATTCAATGCCGCCGCAGCAGGGGACTTCCATCCTTACGATGGTCAGGCTTTTGATGTCGTTTTCGCTGATGATCTTTGTCAGTTTTTCACTGTAGTCGATATCATCCAGTTTCGGGCAGCCTATGAGTGTGATGCGGTTTTTTATGAATCTGTCGTGAAAATCGCCAAAAGCGTAAGCTGTGCAGTCGGCTGCGACCAGCAGGTCTGCCCCGTCAAAGTAGGGGGCATTCACTGGAGCCAGCTTTATCTGGACCGGCCACTGGGAAAGCTTGCTTGGAGCAGGAGAGTGGGCATCAGTGCCGGACTGGGTCCGGGATGCAGATGAATCCTCTCTTGTGATGGCCTTTGCCATGGAGCCGGGGCATCCTCCGGTCATGTGGCTCATGTCAGATCTTACTTTAGCCGCAGCCTTTTCTGCTTTGGCCCTGATCACTGCAGCCTCATCGTACTGGGCAGCTTCGCGTTCCTCAAAAGAAATGGCATCAGCCGGGCACGCCGGAAGACAGTCTCCAAGCCCGTCGCAGTAATCTTCACGCATGAGTTTTGCTTTACCGTCTACCATGGCGATGGCTCCTTCGTGACACGCCTCGGCGCAGGCTCCGCATCCGTTGCATTTTTCTTCGTCTATCTTTATTATCTTTCTGAGCATTTTCATACCGCCTTTCTTAACGGTGCCTGATATGTACACCTGTCTGTTTTTATCTATTGCATTTTTTCTTCTTTTCAATGAAAATATTAATATCATTATATAGAAGTGTATGTTGAAAATTCAACAAAGTAATAAATAATTGAACGGAGAATAACATGTCCGGAAAAGGAGATCTTTACATAGGCTGTCATCTTTCATCGGCAGACGGTTTTGAGGTCATGGGAAAAAACGCATTGAGCATCAAAGCCAATACCTTTGCCTTTTTCACCAGGAATCCCAGAGGCGGCAAGGCGAAGGAAATAGATCCTGAAGATGCGAAAAAACTTCGGAGCATACTTGAAGAGAGCGGTTTCGGCAAACTGGTCGCCCATGCGCCGTATACTCTGAATCCATGCTCTAAAGACGCCAAAGTCCGCAATTTCGCTCACATCGCCATGGAAGATGACATGAAAAGGATGGAGTATCTTCCGGGGAATTATTATAATTTCCACCCGGGCAGACACGTGGGGCAGGGGGCAGAAAAGGGAATTGAGCTCATTTGTCAGCTGCTCAACGATATCCTGACAAAGGACCAGACCACTACGGTCCTTCTGGAGACTATGGCAGGCAAGGGGAGTGAAGTGGGAAGCCGCTTCGAGGAGCTGGCGCAGATAATAGAAGGGACCCGGCTTGATGAAAAGCTCGGTGTTTGTCTTGATACGTGCCACGTCAGCGATGCAGGATATGATATAGTAAGTGATCTTGACGGCGTGCTTTCAGAGTTTGACCGGATCATCGGACTTGACAGGTTAAGAGCACTGCACATCAATGACAGCATGAATCCGCCGGGTTCGCACAAGGACAGGCACGCGAAGATCGGTGAGGGGTGCCTGGGAACGGAGACCATACTGAAAGTCATAAACCATCCGAAACTTAAGGGCCTTCCGTGCATAATGGAAACACCGCACAAGGACCTTTCAGGTTACGGGAAAGAGATAGCCATGCTGAGGGAAGGCTCGGCAGGATATTGACAGCAGGAAAGCGATAGATGATAAGAGGAGGTTCAGAAAATGCTGAAAGAAGGAACGAAAGCGCCGGCTTTTTCACTGCCGGATCAGAACGGAGATATCCACACACTGGAAGAGTACAGAGGCAAAAAGCTTGTGCTTTACTTCTATCCAAGAGATAACACATCCGGATGCACCAAGCAGGCATGCGGGTTCGGCGAACTTTATCCGCAGTTCATGGAAAAGGACGCGGAAGTAGTAGGCGTCAGCAAGGACAGCGTTGCTTCTCATAAGAAGTTCGAGGAAAAGTATGGACTGCCTTTCACACTGCTTTCAGACACAGAGCAGGAGGTACTGAAGGCATACGACGTGCTCCAGGAGAAAAAGACAGGCGATAAAGTGAAGATGAGCCTTGTCAGGACCACATACCTTATAGATGAAGAAGGGACCATAATCAAGGCAATGGGCAAAGTAAAAGCTGCGGACAATCCGGCACAGATGCTGGAAGAGATATAGCAGCAGATAAAGAGGAGGAAACATGGACTATTTGGGCAAAGACATCGGAAAACTGGGATTCGGGCTCATGAGGCTGCCGAAAGTCGAAGGTGATGACAAGAAGATCGACACCCAGCAGGTCAAAAAAATGGTTGATCTGTTCATGGATGCAGGCTTCACGTATTTCGACACAGCCTGGGCCTACGAAGGCAGTGAAGATGCTATAAGGCAGGCGCTGGTGGAAAGATACCCCAGGGAGAGCTATCAGCTGGCCACCAAGAACGCGGCGTGGATCAACTGCAAGACAAGGGAGGAAGCCATTGCGCAGTTTGACGTTTCTCTTAAACAGACCGGTGCAGGCTACTTTGATTTCTATCTGCTCCATAATCTGGGTGAGGGCAGGACAAAGTTCTTCGACGATTATGACATGTGGAGCTTTGTCCAGGAGAAAAAGGAAGAAGGCCTTATCAGGCACGTGGGATTCTCATTCCACTCGACTCCGGAGGAACTGGAGGAAATCCTGAAAGCTCATCCGGAGATGGAGTTCGTACAGCTGCAGATCAACTATGGCGACTGGGAAAACCCGGCTGTGAGATCCAGAGAATGTTATGAAGTGGCCAGAAAATACGAAAAACCAATAATCATAATGGAGCCCATCAAGGGCGGCATGCTCGCAGATCCGCCGGAGTCTGTGGAGAAGGTATTCAAAGAAGCAGAACCGGAATCTTCATGTGCTTCATGGGCCATGAGATACGCAGCAGATCTTGAGGGCATAATCACAGTGCTTTCAGGAATGAGCAGTGTAGAGCAGATGGAGGACAATCTTTCATACATGAAGGATTTTACGCATTTGTCGGAAGAGCAGAAGATGGTCCTTGCAAGGGCATCGGAAGAACTTGCGAAGATACCAGTGATCCCGTGTACTAAATGCGATTGCTTTGCCAAAGTATGTCCGGAGGGCATTGGTATATCCGGATCCTTCACAGTCATGAACATGTACACTCTCTACCATGATTTTGAATTTGCGGCAGACCAGGAAAAATGGCTGGTGGCAGGGCACGGACTCAAGTCGGCTAACGAATGTATAAAATGCGGCGCATGCGAAAAGGCCTGTCCGCAGCATATAGATATCAGAGATCAGCTTGATAAAGTCGATGCCATCTTCGGTAAAAAGGATGAGGCGTGAGAAGTTCTGAAATGAAAACCCGGAAAGAAGATATCCGGTTCACGTAACCGGAGCATTCCGGACAGAAGCCTACGCATTTTGAAAAACAGCGGTTTTCGACTGTAAAAGCGTAGTGATACGTGTTATAATAACCACGTTGTGTCAGTTCAGACACAGCAGGAATCATTAAAAGAATAATCATAAACTTTGGGAGGAATGGAGAAAATGAAGAAATTTTTCAAAGAGTTCAAAGAATTCGCTCTGACAGGTAATGTCATGGACATGGCAGTCGGCATCATCATCGGCGGCGCTATGACAGCTATCGTTACATCACTTGTTAACGACATACTGAATCCTATCATCGGCCTGTTCGTAGGCGACAACTTCAGCAATCTGAAGGCTACAGTTCTGGGAGCTACATTCAACTACGGCGCATTCATCATGGCTGTTATCAACTTCCTGATCGTAGCACTGGTTATCTTCCTCATCGTAAAGGCCCTGAACAAGGCTCAGCAGGCCCGCAAGAATGAAGCACCGGATGAAGAAGTTGCAACCACTAAGATCTGCCCGTACTGCAAGAGCGAAGTGGATATCGACGCTACAAAGTGCCCGCACTGCACATCTGAACTTACAGAGTAGCTGAACGGTATAACCATCAGAAAAGATTTTTTAAACCGGCACGCGAGGCAGCGCGCCGGTTTTGTTTTCGGTGTGCGTTCAAGTTAAACGACATGAATCAATTACAGAGAATCTTATAAGAGCGGGCGTTAGACTCCAAACGATTTACCACTATTTTTTTCTGATAGAAATAGTGGTAATTTTTCAATGCTGAAAATTGTGTTTTATGCCAGTTATTATGCGTTTTGACGGAAAAAACCGATTTTAGCTCAAAAAGTCAATTTTGAGCCCAATGGATTTACCACTATTTTGTCCATAGAAGAAAAGTGGTAAAAAAGATGGGTCTGAGCCACTTGCAGGACCTTTATGTAAGATGTGTGCGGACATGTCGCTTAGTGAACCTGCAATCAGTTTTATGACAGCAGCCTTTAACAAATGACCGGTATTTTGTTACAATATAAATGTTATGATCATGAAAAGAAACAGAAGATCTGACAAAGGAATAAAGAAGAGATTTTTCATACTGCTTCTCTGTATGGTGACTGCTGCTGCCATGCTCTTTTCCGGCTGCACGATAGTAGAAGAGGATACTGCCTGGGAAGAGCAGGATGAAAGTTACTATGACGGGGACAGCGTGTATTACGACCCTGACGAGGGCACATGGTCGGGGCTCGATGATGAAGATGACGAAGACGTAT
>CAMCER010000094.1 GCA_945873875.1 uncultured Clostridia bacterium | reverse complement strand
CAAGACCGATCATCTGGCTTTGTGTAGTGCTGGCTGTTTTCGGTCTGTATCTGATCTGCATAAAGGAGGACTTCAGCATCGGAAAAGGTGATCTTCTGGTATTGGGATGCGCTTTGAGCTATGCAGTGCATATCCTGGTCATAGATCATTACTCCCCCAGAGTCAATGGAGTGCTTCTGTCTCTGCTGCAGTTCATCGTGGTAGGTATCGTTTCCATACCGTTCATCGCAGGCCTTGAGACGGTGAATACAGATGACCTGCTGGCATGCTGGCTGCCCCTCTGTTATGTAGGCATCATGTCCAGTGGAGTAGGATATACGCTGCAGATCGTCGCCCAAAGGTACACAGAGCCTGCAGTGGCTTCACTTCTCATGTCCCTTGAATCAGTGTTCGCGGTGCTTGGAGGATGGGTGATACTTCATGAAGTGCTTACTATGAAAGAGTTTTTAGGATGTGCTGTTATGTTCCTTGCGATAATCCTTTCACAGCTTCCGTCAAAGAAACAGCGCGTGGATCTGAACAGATAAGAGGTTTGAAAAATGGCTAAGAACAGTTTTGCCCGCCATGTGGCGAGCCCGGAAAACAGTAAATGGGAACAGCTGATAAAGAGATCATCAGATCTGTATGAGCGGGCCGATGATATACGAAGCCCTTTCGCAAGAGACTATACCAGGATACTGCATTCTAACGCATACAGAAGACTGAAGCACAAGGCGCAGGTATTCTGCAATATCGAGAACGATCACATATGCACCCGCATGGAGCACGTGACGCACGTGGAATCTGTAAGTTACACCATAGCTAAATACCTGGGCTTAAACGATGAACTGACTCAGGCCATCGCGGCGGGACACGATCTGGGACATGCTCCATTCGGACACCAGGGCGAAAAGATCCTGGGAGAACTGAAGGAAGAATATCTGGGAGAGAAATTCTGGCACGAGAAAAACAGCGTAAGGTTCGTGGATGACATAGAACTCCTGGCAGACAACTATAACAAATACAGAAATCTTGACCTCACTTACGCCGTAAGGGACGGCATAATCTCACACTGCGGCGAGGTGGATGAAAATGAATTAAGACCCAGAGAAGAACTCTTCGACCTGAAGGAATTCGAATCACCGGGCAAATACAGCCCGGCCACATGGGAAGGCTGCATAGTGAAGATATCCGATAAGATCGCCTACGTGGGAAGAGATATAGAAGATGCAATAAACCTTGGCATACTGGAAAAAGAACAGCAGGATGAACTGGTGGAAATGGCCCGTGCCAACGATGTGCACGCTCTCAACACCACAGTCATCATGCATAACATGATAATCGATATCTGCGAGAACAGTTCGCCGGAAAGGGGCATATGCCTCAGCGAAAGATTCCTGGAGCAGCTTAACAGGATCAAGGCATTCAACTATAAATACATCTATTATTCTGACAGACTGGAGCCTTTCAGACAGTATTCCAGACTTCTTCTGAGGCAGATATTCGGCGTGCTGAAAGATGCTTACGCCGGCAGGGACACGTGGAAAAACCTTAAAGCCATCGAGAAGTTCTATCCTTCACTTACCGGTGAGTTCCTGCTCTGGCTGGCAAGATACTGCAGCGCCGAGTCAGTTCCGGAAGAGTATGCGTCAGTCGCAGCAGAGTGTGCGAACAGGAAGATATACGGCGCGTTGGATGATGAAAAAACATATATAAACGCAATCCTTGGTTACATATCCGGCATGACAGACAGTTTCGCAGTGAAGGCATTTGACGAGATGCTGTCGTACTGAAGCGTCACTAATGTGATCGTGATTCATTAATTACTTGACAGTGTATATATAAATGTGGTAGTCTCTTATCATAAAGAGCGGAGCACGATATCAGTTATTCTTCTTGATGCCATCAGTTAGTGCAAATACGCTCCGCGTGTGTGTTGAAAATAAAACTCCAGAGAAAAAGCCTTTGCTGCCAGAAATCGAATACTTTCAGCGATGAAGATCTCACAGTCAAAAGGCACTCCCTGTGAAAGACAGATTGTAAGGGAGACAGCATCCGGGAAAGTCAGCAAAGGAGTATATAAAGAAGGGAGTTTATCATGAACAGGAATATCGGAAAAAAAAGGATCACTGCCAGGATGATCGCAGTGATTTTGTGCTTTTTGCTGGTGATCACACTTACCCCGGATACAGGAAGAGCAGAAGAGACGCCTGAAAGCAGCCAGCTGAGCCCGGAAGAGCTTGAGCAGCAGGACATGGCTCTTTCGCAGGATGATGCAGACAGGTCCGATGTCATAAAGGCTGAAAACACTAAGGAAAGCACGACATATGCACTTGGATCCGGCAAGAAGATGACCGTGATCTACGGCCAGGACGTGAGGTATGAAGACGAAGACGGAAAACTCATAGATATCGATCCTTCTCTCACAGCTGTAAAGCAGGGAGAAAAGACAGAAAGCGGCAGGTCGCTTACCGGATATACATATGAGAACAAGGCAGGCGCGAGCAGGCAGTATCTGCCTGAGAGCCTTTCAGAAGAAACGCCTGTGCTCCTTGAAAAAGGGACTTTCAGCATGTCCATAACACCAGATGCCGATACCCTTGACCTCCTTGGGGTGACAGACGGCAGCATCGATGTGAAAAAAGAAAAGACCCAGACTCCATATGAAGATGATAAGATGCTCCCGACAGGAGCCGTGTATGATAAGAGCGGCAGCAGAGGGAAGATAGAATACATATCAACAGATACAGGGATAAAAGAAAAAGTCATACTGAAGGAAAAACCGGAAAGAAGCGTGCTCCGGTACGTCCTTGACACAGAAGGCCTTGAAGTCAGAAAGAACAGCACTGACCAGGGCCTCACTTTTTATGATGAGAAAACAGATGAGATAGCTGCGAGCATGCCAGCACCCAATATGAACGATGACAGCGGGGATGCATACAGTGAAGATATACAGACAGATATCGAAGAAAAAGACGGAAAATACATAGTGACGCTCACCATAGATGAAGACTATCTCAGGGACAGCGACAGGCAGTATCCTGTCACGGTGGATCCCACCCTGACATGGACAGGATCATCACGCCTCCAGGACGTATACGTCATAAACGGATCATATAACAATACGAACTTCTATGACAGCGGAGTGACCAAGATGGCATCGGGAAAAGGAAACCAGGGTATATTCCGTACATACCTGAGGAACCCGAACCTGAGAGCCAACTTCGTGGGAAGATACGTCTCAAGCGCCAAACTCACCATGTACGAGACAGGAAACGGAGCATCAGGAAAGACCATAAAGGCATACCGCGTGCTTGACTACTGGGCCCCGGGGAGCCTTAAGTGGTCAAATCAGCCGTCTACCGCAAGTGAGGCCAACGGCAATGTGAAGACCACAGGAACGACAGGGAAAGCAAGGAGCATAAGCATCCTGAACTACGCAAGATATATGGCAAAGGACAATCCGGGATACGGACTGCTCTTGAAGAACACATCAGAATCAAATACCGGAAGTTATGCAGAGTTTTACGGATCAAGGAATTCCAACAGCTCAAGAAGACCTAAATACACCATAATACATTACCCTAAGCCGAGCAAGCCCAGCTCCCTTACAGCATCCCCCATATATATCAAAAGAGGATCAGCAACCAAGATAACATGGAAAGGGATAAACTCAGTCGCCCTTGCAAGGATAGAATACAAGATAACCAAGTACAACTCATCTACAGGAAATTACGATACGGTCCTTGCATATGATTCATCAAGGAGCCTGGGAAACAAGGCAAGCGGCACAGTGACCATAAACAGGTTCAAGGATTACGGGGCAGGAAAATACCGCTTCAACGTGAGAGGCGTAGACAAAGCAGGGATGATAGGAACATCCCAGTACAGAGGAGTAGTGATAGACGGGACTGCGCCTTCGCTTTCTTCTGCCAGCATCACTCCGGCATCATCAAATGCATCACCCGCATCAGACAGGACACCTGTAGTGCACTGGAGCGGAGCAAGCGACACATACCTGAAAGAAGTGCAGGCATCCATAGACGGAGCAGCATACAAGAAGATAGGGACGACCGGCTCAGGCACATATACAGTGCCGGAATCTGCCTTCAAAGCGCAGAAAGCACATACCATAAAGGTGAGAGCAGTTGACAAGGCGGGCAATGCCAGCAGCATAAAGACCCTGAACTACTATCTGGATATGACAGCGCCAAAATTCGGCACTCTCACACTGAAAGACTCAGAACAGAACGACATAACGAATAACTGGAGCAGCGAAGAAGACCCGGTCATCTGCTTTTCAAACATAACAGAAGATGACAGCAGCATAGCTGCATCAGGCATAAAATATGCGGTAAGCTCAGGCACAGCAAGACCTGCAGACAGCGCATTCAAGTCGGGAACCAATACCACAGTCACTGCAGGAAGCAGCAATAAATACAGCGGAAGCTTCCATCTCCAGACAGCAGACAGAGGAAAGGCGAGCGGCACATGGTATGTCCATGTGAAGGTGACAGATACAGCAGGAAACAGCGCGTACTCCAAAGTAACGTATAAGAAAGACGTTACGGCACCGACAGGCACCATCAGGATAAAACAGCTGGGCCTTGAAGTAACAGATGCAAAGGACACTGTGCAGATAGAAGGTGCTGTATCAGATGCTCACAGCGGGATCAGTACGAGCAGTATGAAACTGTATCGTCTGGAAGAAAATGAAGGAGTGACAGAAGAG
>CAMCER010000093.1 GCA_945873875.1 uncultured Clostridia bacterium | reverse complement strand
GTTCAGGCATCCTTCTACCGGAGAATACATGGAGTTCGAAAGGCCTGTTCCTGAAGAATTCGCGAAAGTCACAGAGCGCATAAGAAAAGACACAGCCCGGAAGTGATCATCCGGGCTGAGAAGAAAGGTTACTCTGCGGGCGGTGGTGGTGGATGATCTGGTATGAGGTAGACAAGATGATCAGAGCCCGCAGTTTTTTACTTTTTTCCTGTCGTTCCCAGAGTCCTGAAAACGTTTATGCAGTTCTCACATATGTAACCGCCTCTGAAAGCTATGTTGTTATAGCAGTTTCCGCATATCGTGCAGATATGCGTGTCTGGGTTTCTGCCTGTCATGGCTGCACCTCCCAATCCTGTTTCAGTTTACCGTCTGTATGCATACAGTCTTTACCGATACCCGGGATAACATATTAACTCATCAGGATGCTGCAGGCAAAAGATTGACTATGATGGGAAAGATAACGTAAGATAAATGTAATGATACGGTTATCCGAAGTGAAAATCTATCGGATCACGAGCCGGAGAAAAATCGATGAAAGGGCAGAGGCGACTTATGGAAAAGTTTGAGTTATATAAAAACAATGATCTGAGGATACAGGGATACAGCTGGCCGGCAGAAACCCCGGTCTGTGTAATGTGCATAATCCACGGAGTGGGAGAGCATGCCGGAAGATATGACCGGATGGCAGGGATGCTGAATGAAAAAGGGATAGCGGTCCTTTCTATGGACTTAAGAGGCCATGGCGAAACCAGCGGCAAGAGAGGCCACTGCGCGCCCAGAAAGAGCGTGCTGGCAGATGTGGACAGGCTCATAAGAAGGGCGGAAGCCGATTATCCGGGCCTTCCCATAGTTTTATACGGGCACAGCATGGGCGGAAACATAGGACTTGATTATGTAAACAGAGGAAATCTCAATTCTGTTCCTGCCGGGTTCATTATCTCTGCACCATGGATACGGCTGGTGAGACCGGTCCCGGCGCCTCTTTACGGCGCTCTGAAACTGCTTTCTAAAATAGCGCCGACATTTCAGATAAACACCAATGTGGATGAAGGGATACTGGGAAACAAAGAGTCCGTAGGAAACTATGCGGACGATCCTCTGGTCCACACTAAGCTTTCTGTCATAAGCGCAGTCCAGGCCTTTGAGATCGGAAAGGCTCTTGAAAACGGCACACATGAAAACAACGGAGGAGCTTCAGGAAAGCCCCTGCTTCTCATGCACGGCGGAGGCGACAGGCTCTGCAGCATCGAAGGAACCAGGAACGTTGCGAAGCACGAAGCTGACCGCTGTGAATATATAGAATGGGAAGATCTTTATCACGAGATCCATAACGGCGGCGCTGAAAGCGACGGTTCTGAAGTCATAGAGAAGATAGGAGACTGGATCATACAGCTTATCTCGAAAAATTGACATAAAACATCTGAAAGTGTATAATCTTAAAAAGCAGTCGGGGGACTGCGATTTCCTGAAACAAGGAAGAGATTGGGAGAGAGGTTATGTCATTTTCAAAAAAAGCGGCTCGTGTCTGCGTTTTTGCGTTGGCTCTTGCTGCAGCACTGATTATCGTTTCAGTTATATCAGGGTCTGAGCATAATGTTTATGCTGACACCACCTATAAATACGGTACCGTGAACGACGGGCCGCTGAATGTAAGAAGCGGTCCCGGCACAGGGTACAGGTCTTACGGCACGCTTGCCAAAGGCAGATCTGTGACTGTCAGGGGAACATCCGGCAAATGGTATAAGATAAAATATGATTCTAAGACCGGCTACGTGCATTCGGATTACGTGGATCTTAAGAAATACTATAAGATCGTCTATTCACCTGCACGTTACGGTTTCTTCAAAAAAAGCGCGGCTGTAAGAAGCAAGGCTTCATCTTCTGCTGCGAAACTGGGTGCATTGAAGGCGCGCAGCATCTATAAGCTCAGAGCGCTGAAAGTAAAAAAAGACGGCTCCAGTTGGTATCAGATAAGATACAGCGGAAAGACCGCTTTCGTGGCTTCATCGAATGTGAAAAGAGTCGCATATACTGCTTATTCCACTGCGAAAAAAGGAAAGACTAAAGAGCCTCTCAATTACAGAACAGGCCCGGATACGACCTTTGCTAAAAAAGGGACTATCGCAAAGGGAAAGATCATTTATCTTCGCGGGAAGATGAAATATAACGGAGAGTACTGGTACAGGATCAGAATGAACGGAGCCTGGTACTTTGTCTGCGCCAAGTATGTAAAGATGATAACCACTTCTTCATCACCTTCAGATGATGATCCTTCTGAGCAGACTACGGTAAGCAGTACGGAGTTTGTCAAAGACCTGAAAGAACAGGGATTCCCGAAAAGCTACAGGACAGCTCTGATCAAACTCCATAAGAAGCACCCGAAATGGAAATTCAAAGCACAGAAGACCGGCATCAAATGGTCAAGGATGCTGAATGCCGAAAACGAGCTGGGTGAGAACCTGGTAGAGCCGACTGAGTATGATTCCTGGAAGACCCTGAGAAAAGGGGCATACGACTTCGGAAGCAACAGATATGTTTCCTTCGACGGCAGATGGAATCAGGCATCTAAAGAGGTAATAGCATACTTCCTGGATCCGAGAAACGGTTTGAATGAAGATAACATCTATCAGTTCATGGACCACAGGTTCAATTCAACCTATCAGAACAAGAAGACCATAAAGAGCATAGTATCATCAGTGAGCTACTGCTTCATGAATACTAAGTCATATATCGACAACCTGTATAACGCGGGCAAAGGCGCCAAGGTCAATCCTAATGTCATCACTGCCATGGTAGTAATGGAACAGGGCTGGCGCGGAGGAAGCGGACTGATCTCCGGCAAGGTCAGCGGATACAAGGGGATATATAACCACTTCAATATAGGCGCATATACCACATCCAGCATGTCTGCTGTCATCCACGGTCTGTGGTGGGCCAAAGGCGCAGGCACAGGAGCCACTTCGTACGGACGCCCGTGGAACAGCAGAACGAAATCCCTGAAGGGCGGAGCACTGTTCTATAAGACCGGATATATCGACGAAAACCAGAACACCTACTATCTGAAGAAGTTCAACGCCATGAACGGATCTTCAAATCTTCCCAAGCACCAGTATTCCACTGCGGTATTCGCGGCAAGGGATGAGGGAAGGATACTGAAGAGAGCCTATTACGACAAAGACAACTACCCTATGGTGTTCCGTATACCTGTATATAAAGACATGCCTGCTTCAAAATGTCCGTATCCTGTATGCGGCGGCAACAACGACTATTATCTGAAGAGCCTGAAGGTGAAAGGGTACGGCAAGACTCCTTCATTCAACAGATATAAAGAGACTTACAGGGTGAAGGTTCCTGAAAATGTCTCCCGCGTGGAGATAGTCGCAAAGGCCCACAGCAGCAGAGCCACCGTAAGAGGAGACGGCACTGTCAGTCTGAAGAAGGGCGAGAACATAAAGTATGTGAGAGTGAAATCCAGCAGCGGAAAGACCAAGAGATATAAACTGATAATAACCAGACAGCAGTAAGCGGATGCAGAGTCAGAAGCTGCTGCATCTGAAACAGGGGGAAAAGGGATAATGACAGAGAGAAAGATAATAAAAAGCATCGCTGCAGCCGCGGCGGTATTCATAGCGCTTACGATGGCTGTTATGAGCATCGGCACCGGCGAGGTATGGGCAGCCCAGGGATCTGTAGGCATCGATGCGGCCCAGAGCGTTAATAAAGGCGATGTGTTCACAGTACAAGTCAGTTATTCAGGCGATTCTCTTTCCAGAGTGAGAGGGATGATGCGTTATGACACATCGGTGCTCAAGTATATCTCCGGCGGAACCAGCAAGGGAAACGGCGGTGCTGTTGAACTGAGAGGCACAGGAGAAGGCGGAGACATCTCATTCAGCGTTAAATTCAAGGCCGTCGGAAAGGGAAAAAGCAGCCTTTCGGTAAAGACCAGAGAGATGTACGATATCGATGAGATGGACATGGGAAACCCTTCATCTTCTGCATCTGTAAGCGTGGCGGCGCAGGAAAGCGTTCCTGCTGAAGATGAACAGTCACAGGATGCAGAGCAGGAAGAACAGAAGACTGATGAGGAAAATCAGGATCAGGATAAAGAGCAGACCGAAGAAGAAAACACTGATCAGGAAGATACACAGGCCGCTTCAGGTGAAGATGAGAGCGAAGGAGATATCGCAGCTGTCGACACTGCGGCAGATGAGGAGCAGAAGCAGGACGGCGTTTCAGATAAAGTAAAGATCATCGCCATCATCGCTGCTGCGGTCCTGACCATAGCTGTTCTCAACATAATAATCCTGAGAGCCCGGAAAAAGAAATAAAGATACTTCTTTCATGTAATGTGATATAGACCTTCAAAAAAGGACATGCATCATGCATGTCCTTTTCATGTGCCTTAATTATTATTTATTTGACAAATGAAACGGTTATTTTCACGACCTCGGAATTGCTGCCCACTCTTACTGCAGGGCCGAAGTAGCCTGCGCCGGACGTGACTGCAGCAGTCATATCGCTGTACTTTTTCACGCCGTCAACATGATCCCAGATGATGTTCCGTGCCAGAGTGAGAGGGAAAAACTGACCGTTATGGGTGTGTCCCGCCAGCACAAGGTCTATGCCAGCCTTAGCTTCTTCCTCAAGATCTGAAGGCTCGTGATCCATGAGTATGACGGGCTTTTTCTTATCGAGACCGGAAGTAAGCTGGGAG
>CAMCER010000092.1 GCA_945873875.1 uncultured Clostridia bacterium | reverse complement strand
CCTTACCCTCTACGATAATGAAGATGAGGCGCTGGATGATATGATCAGCTGGATAACAGGAGAGATAAATGGCTGAAAAAACAGTAAAACTTCATAATAAAAGCGATAAACCGGATAATATCGTCATGAAAGAATATGAGATAGTTTCACAGTGCGAGGCCATAGAAAAGACGCTTCCTTCTTTCATGAGAGGTTTTTTCGTGTACCTGAAGGGGAATGTGCTGCCTATGAGCAGACTTGCTTATCTTCACGATATAAAGTTCTTCTGCACTTATCTCATCGAAGAAACTGATCTTACAGAGGCGGAGACTACAGACAAAATAAAGCTTAAGGATTTTCAGAAGATAAAAGCAGTAGATGTGAATATATTCATCGATTACTGCAGGAAGTATACTGTGGAGACTGAAGACAGCGTGACTGTTTATGAGAACAGCAACAAGACCCTGGCCAGAAAAAAATCATCGGTTTCGGTTTTGTTCAAGCAGCTTTACAGAGATGAGCTTCTGGAAAAGAACATAACTGACGGTTTCGACCCTATACGGGTGCCGAAGCCAGGTGAAAGGGAGATCAAGGCTCTCCAGGATGATGAAGTCATGATAATGCTGGATGCAGTGAGCACAGGCAGCGGGCTGACCAAGAAAGAGCATCAGTTCTGGGAAAAGACCAAGAAGCGCGACAAGGCGATACTGGTCATCTTCCTGACATACGGCCTCAGACTTTCTGAACTGCAGCAGCTCAACGTCAGCTCTTTCAACTTCAACAGGGGAGAGTTCAAGATATACAGAAAAAGAGGAAAAGAGTCCATCATGCCGCTGAACAGATCAGTGACCATGGTAGTGAAGGATTATATAAACAACGAGAGGACATCTGAGGAGAACATCGCAGATGAACATAAAGACGCGCTGTTCCTTTCACTTCAGGGAAAGCGCATGACAGAAAGACAGATACGAGAACTGGTCAAAAAATACACATCCATCGGCATGCACACGTCCAGAAAGGCCGGCTACAGCCCTCATAAACTGAGAGCGACTACCGCGACAAGTCTCATCGGACGGGGCAATTCCATATTCGATGTGCAGGCGCTGCTCGACCATGAACAAGTGACCACCACTCAGCTTTACGCAGCCCATACTAAAAACGTGAAACAGGATCTGGTCTCAGGCATGGAGTGGGAGCTTGAAAGAAATGAAGGCCAGGAAGCAGATAAAGACAAATAATAAACAGGAGGCAGTTAAATGGCAAAAGAATTTTTCGTCAGATTCGGATTTACAGGTGATGATATCAATGAGGCGGCAGAGCGCGTATCCGGACAGGTAAATGCTCTGTTCACTGAAATAAACGATCCCTTCATAGGCCGTCAGCTCATAGCTGATGAGTGCGCGGCAGACAAGATCATCATCTCCCAGAATTATTATGAGGAGGATGACATCTGGCTCTGTGAGGAACATAAGGAATGTCCCGTGATCATAAGCGCCACTTTTTCAAGAGGAACCAAGGATTCAGACAATGAGATGAAAGCAGTAGTATTCAAAAGCGCTCTTGAGAAAACCGAAGGGATGACTTTCATCGATATAGAAGGCAGAGATCCCAGAGAGTTCGACCCGAAAGAAGCGCTGAAAAGCATAGGCATAGACCTGGATGAAGCTGAAAAAGTGCTCCCGGGACTCAATGAAAAAAGCAACTGAAACGACAGGAGAAGAAAATGGAAAATAATACCAAAACACTTTTGACAGGACAGCTGGGGATCGATCCGAAAGTCCTGGATATCATAACTGAGGCTGAAAAGGAGATCGAGGATCAGTTCAGCCAGCTGGATGATATAGCTGCATTCAATCAGTATAAAGTCCTTTCAGCATTCCAGAAAAACAGGATAAGCGACAAGCATTTCAACTGGAACACGGGCTACGGCTATGACGACACAGGCCGTGAAGCGCTGGAGAACATTTATTCTGACATATTCAAAACAGAGGCTTCGCTGGTAAGACCTATAATCGTAAACGGCACACATGCTCTGACGCTGACTATAACCGGCATACTGAGGCCCGGAGATGAGATGATCTACTGCACGGGAGCACCTTATGACACTCTTGAAGAAGTCATAGGCATCCGCGGTGAAGGAAAAGGATCACTGAAGGACTTCGGGATATCTTATAAACAGGTGGAACTGAAAGAAGACGGATCCATCGATCTTGACGCGCTGAAAGAAGCCATAACAGAAAAGACCAGGATGGTCTGCGCCCAGAGAGCCACAGGATACGGCTGGCGCAAAGCCATAACCATTCCGGAGCTTGAGGAACTTACTTCATTTGTCAAGAGCATAGATCCGGAAATAATCTGCATGGCGGACAACTGCTACGGCGAATTCCTGGATGTAAAGGAACCTACAGAGGTGGGCATGGACGTCATAGCAGGCTCACTTATAAAGAATCCGGGCGGCGGACTTGCCCTGACCGGCGGATACATAACAGGCAGAAAAGATCTTATCGAAAGCATCTCATACAGGATGACTTCGCCTGGTATCGGCGGTGAATGCGGTCTCATGTTCGGTCAGACAAGGGCTATGATGCAGGGCCTTTTCATGGCTCCAAAGGTAGTCAACGGAGCGCTCAAAGGCGCCATACTCTGCAGCAGAGTCTTTGAAAAACTGGGCTTTGCCACATGCCCGAAATCAACAGACAAACGAAGCGACATCATAGAATGTGTGGAACTTGGAAGTCCGGAAGGCATGATCGCTTTCTGCCGCGGCATACAGGCTGCGGCTCCGGTGGATTCATATGTCACTCCTGTTCCATGGGATATGCCCGGATACGACGATCAGGTCATAATGGCGGCCGGCGCCTTTGTCCAGGGATCATCTATAGAGCTTTCTGCAGACGGACCTCTCAGAGAGCCTTATATAGTCTACTTCCAGGGGGGACTTACATATGAATATTCAAAATACGGCGTCATCAAGGCGCTTCAGGCCATGTATGAAGACGGCCTGGTGAACATATAAAATGAGTCAGGAGAAAGCACAGCGCAGAAAAAAGATATATACCATCGTCAAATTCGCCATACTGCTGATCCTTGTCGTGGGCATACCGCTTTATATCTTTCTGTTCCACAGAGAGGTCTTCACGGTATTCAGAAGCGTCGAGACTATCCAGAACTTCTTTGAGGCACATAAAAGCGAAAGCGTTCTGATATATCTTGGCGGCCAGATACTTCAGGTGGTCATAGCGGCGATCCCCGGACAGGCCTTTCAGCTGGCGGCCGGATATTTCTTCGGCTTTTTCCAGGGACTTTTATGGTCTGTGGTCGGAGTGATACTCGGCACCATAGTCACGTTTTTCCTTGCCAGGATCCTTGGGCGGGATGCCATGTATCTTATTTTCGGCGAGAAGAAACTGCAGAGCTTCATAGACAAGCTGAACAGCAAACGGGCATACCTTCTGGTATTTATAATTTATCTCATCCCCGGGATCCCGAAGGATCTGTTCAATTATGCTGCCGGCGTGTCTGAAATCAATTTCAAAGCCTTTCTCATACTGTCATCTCTGGGACGGATCCCGGGCATGATGGGAAGCCTGATAATCGGGCTCATGGTGAGAAACGGCGATTATACTGCTCTTATAATCATAGGCATAGCTGCTGCAGTGATAGTCGTTGTTGCTTTCATATTCAGAAAGAGACTTATGGCTCTGCTGGATATGTTCTATGAGAAGATGAAGAACTGACCTTTTCAGGAATTCGGTTTGCCTGGAACGGATCAGGAATATAGAAAAGTTTATCGAAGGGAGAAAAGAAGATGTCAAAAGGCGGTTCATACATGCTCTACGTGCTGGGGTTTATACTGATACTGTTCCCGCTTCTTGCTACTAAGATGCTCAGAGGAGAGATAGGAGACTTTTACACCAAACTTATCCTCTCTGTAGGATGCGTCATAGTAGCGCTGGGAAAACTGAACATGATCAGGCTGAAACGGCAGGAAGGCGAAAGAGTAACCAACGACATAATAGTGGCTGTGGCTCTGGTGGGCCTTGCAGTATTCAATATGGTGAGATAAAAGAAAAATAAAAAAATGATATTATTATCTTGACAAAGAACAACTGTTCGTGTAATATAATAACTGCGAACAGGTGTTTGTGGGGAAGGAGATAATATCATGAAAAGCTATGCTAATACCAGACATACGGTCATAAAGTCAAAGGGCCGTTTCGCGATGTTTGTTATATTCATCGTAATCATGCTCACAGGACTTCTCACATTCATGATCAATATGAACAGCGATGTAGAAGCCGTGGAGAAATCAAATTTTAAGACCGTACAGGTCGAATACGGCGATACGATCTGGGATATCGCTGCTGAGAATAAATCTGAAAAGACTGACATCCGTGAAGCTGTATATGCCATCTGTCAGGAAAACGATATCTCAGCTTCAGATCTTCAGGCCGGAATGGACCTGGTGATCCCGGTAGATAAATTATAATACGAAATAACTAAACCCAACCAATCCAAATAATTTACCGAGTGCCGGAGCAAATTTATGCTCCGGTATTCAATTTGTCATGATTTCTGTATCTGAATAAATGGAACTACATTATTATCTATACCTGAATGCAGGAAAATAATAAAAGCACCATAAAAGGGACGAAATCAAAGGATAAATGATACCTTTATTCAATAAAAGTCGCTTAAATCGAAAAATAGAGCGTTTCAGCCTTTGAGCGTTGAAATTT
>CAMCER010000091.1 GCA_945873875.1 uncultured Clostridia bacterium | reverse complement strand
CCTCATGCTTTCCGTGGGAATTGAATTCGACATAATGGTCATTTTCAGTATCGACATAATATATGCTTTCAAATCCGCTTGAAAGTGCGTGAGCGATCTTCCCGAAGCCCGGGTCGTGTCTGCCGTCAGATGTCCGGCCGCCGTCTCTGCCTTCGATCACAGTCACATCGCCCAGTTTCTTCCTCTCCTGGACATAGTACTCATACTCTTCCGGAGGCAGCGGTTTTGAAAAATAGAATCCCTGGACCATATCGCATCCCATGGCCTTCAGCGCGTTCAGCTGCTCTTCAGTCTCGACTCCTTCTGCGATGACAGGAACATCCAGGTAATCTGCTATATCTATTATGACTTCAAGCAGCCTGGTATCTTTTTTCTTGTCGAAAGCGTTGCGGATGAACTGCATGTCCAGTTTCAGCGCATCTATCGGCAGAGTAGAGATCATGTTCAGTGATGAATACCCTGTCCCGAAATCATCCATTTCTATCCTGAATCCCAGCTTTCTCAGATCTTCGACCACACTTATTATCTGCTCTGAATCCTGCGTGTAGGCGGACTCTGTTATCTCCAGAAGGAATTCTCCTGTAGTCAGCCCGCTTTTTTCCAGTATATCCTGAAGTACTTCTTTCAGCGCAGGATCGTACATATCGATCCTCGACACGTTGACCGAAACAGGTACAGTCACATCGAACCGTTCTTTCCAGTCCTTCACCTGCTCCGCGGCTTCTCTCCAGACGTAATGATCCAGATCCTGTATCAGCCCGTTGTCTTCAAACAACGGAATAAAAAGTCCAGGCGAGATCATCCCCAGAGTCGGATGCTGCCACCTTACCAGAGCCTCAGCGCTGGCAAGGATCGGTATTTCAGCGCGCACATCGAACTTGGGCTGATAAAACACCCTGAACTGCTTCTCATTGATCGCTTTATGAAAATCTTCTATCAGCTGTTCTGCAAACAGTTCTTTATTATGCAGATCACTGTCATATATGCCGATATTCCTGGCGTAATTTCCTTTGACTTTGTCTGCTGCCATTTTAGCTCTGTCAAAGCGCCTTTCGATCTCATAATTCTTGTCCACCTCAGCGTAGACTCCCATACGCAGACGTATGCGGCCGCCCGCAGTGTCATCTCCTGCTATGCCTATTGACGCATTCTCGACTATAGCATCATAATCCTGACCGTGAGGGCAGTATACCAGGAAAGTGTCAGCTTCTCTTCTGCAGACTATGCCTCCGGTTTCACCCACTATCTCCCTGATCTTCTCGCCGATCCTGCGCAGTACATCGTCGCCGTATTCTGCGCCGAAACGTTCATTTATCATATGGAAGTGATCCACGTCAAGTACTATGGCATCCATGGACATGTCCCGATGATGCTGGTCGAACTGCTCAGCGTAGCGGTAAAAATATTCTCTGTTATATAATCCTGTAAGAGGGTCTCTTTCTGTAGAATTGATGATCTGCCGGTCTTCAGACAGTTCGATGGTCTTGAGCACCCTGGCCCTTATGACCTCCACCTGAGGGTAAGGCTTGGGGATAAAGTCACTGGCTCCGAAGGACAGACTTTCCACTTCTGCCTGTCTGTCTGAAGTTATGACTATGACAGGTATGTTCCATATCTGCGGGTCCTTCTTTATCGCTTTCAGGACTTCCATGCCGTTCATCACCGGCATGAGTATATCCAGCAGCACCAGAGACAGAGTCTGACTGTTTTCTCTGACCATGTCCAGGGCCTGCCTGCCATCCTCGGCATAAAGTATCTCGTATTCGTCCTGCAGTATGGCGCCCAGCAGCTCTCTGTTCACCTGTTCATCGTCAACGATGAGTATCTGTCTTTTCCCGTTCGCTGAATGGAATTTTTCGTGACTTTTCAGCATCATTCTGCTCCCTTCGATAATGGCTCAGTGCATTTACTGTTTCAGTGTTTTCCCGGCATCGTCCAGTGCCTCTGCTAAAACACTCCTCAGTTCCGCCGGATCTATGGGCTTTGAGATATGCCCGTCCATTCCGGCCTCCTTCGACCGTTTCACGTCTTCTCTGAATGCGTTGGCCGTAACTGCAACTACCGGCAGCCGGCACCGCCCGGGGTCTTCCATGCCGCGTATCTTTTCTGTCGCTTCATATCCGTCCATTTCCGGCATCTGTATATCCATGAGCACCAGATCATAATGTCCTGGCTCATTATTTTCTATCATATCAACAGCGATGCGTCCGTTTTCTGCCGTTTCAACTATGAATCCCAGTTTTTCAAGGAGCATCTCTGTTATCATGCGGTTGACTTCCACATCCTCTGCCATGAGCACACGCTTTCCGTGGAAAGAAACATCACCGGCATTGTTTCCCCTTTCGCCGCAGCTTCCCGCCTCATCTGACGTGACAAAGGACAGGTTTATTATGAATTCTGTACCTTTTCCAGGAGCTGTGTCAACACGGATGGTGCCTCCCATCTCATCTATGATGCTTTTAGTTATAGCCATGCCGAGGCCCGTGCCCTGGATGCCGCTGACAGTCGATGTCCTTTCACGCTCAAAGGCATCAAAGACCTTTTCCGCGAACTCTTCCGCCATGCCTATACCTGTATCCTTTACTGAGATAACGTATTTGCCCCGGCCCTGATCGTCGTATTCGTGCTGGCTGATCCTGACTGCGACACTGCCTCCTTCAGGAGTGAATTTATACGCATTGCCTGTCAGATTCAGAAGCACCCTGAAAAGCCTGTGACAGTCACATACCGCCACACTGTCCTTAAGATCACATTCTGCAGTGAAAGAGATGCTTTTATCCGCCATCTGCTGTGCGAACATGCTTTCAAGCTCATCACACATCTTCCGAAGATCTGCCGGAGCCTCTTCAAGCTCCATCTTTCCGCTTTCTATCCGGCTCATTTCAAGGATGTCATTTATCAGCGAAAGAAGAAAATCACCAGATGCGGATATCTTCTCCATATATTCACGAAGCTGCGGTTCAGCAATGTCTTTATCACTGCCGGTCTCAGAAAGACCTATGATGGCATTGAGAGGAGTCCGTATATCATGAGACATATTCGAGAGGAATGTCGTCTTCGCCTTATTCGCCTGTTCTGCCGCTTCAAGAGCCGCCCTGAGTTTTTCCTCTTCCTCGATCCTTTTGGTTATGCGCTGCATGAGCAGCACCATGACAAGGACGAAGATGCTGCCTCCAAACAGGATGGAAGCTATGACTTTGTCCGGTCTGCCGAATACACCTATGAAAACATAGCCTATGAGAAACAGAATAAGCAGGACGATGGGCAGGTAAAGCAGCCTCCGCTCTTTTTCCCAGCTGCCCATGACACGCACCTGTCTCTCAAAACGGATATATACGATTATATTGATGAACATGAGTACTGCTCCTGTATATACCATCAGATATGTCAGCACTGTTTCCTCCTGTCTGTTTACTTACATGCCCTGCTAAGACGATTTTATCACAGAAAACGCACCTCATTCAATCATGCCGTTATCAGTTCTTCCGGCGCCTGATTCCTCCATTTCCTGCTCTTTCTTTCTGAGCGCCCGGTCAAGACCTGTGACAGCCGAAAAAGGCATGAACTGCTTGGCTCTCTGAGCTGCAGACATCTTCGCTCTTTCCCTGCCTTCTCCGGATACGGATGCTGTGCTTTCGTCTGCGCTTTTTCGCACGTTTTCGCTTTCAGGCCGCTTCTTATTCTCCACTTTTGTGCCCTCCTATCTGCCTGTTTCTTTCAAGAGCCGTAGCACCGTTTTTCAGATCCGCGCTTTTGAATATGGCGTTCTTGCCGAATCTGTCCTTTATATCCAGCATGGCTTTCTGTATGCTGCTGTCGGTCTTCTCCTCTTTTTCAGTTTCTCCGTCAAAGATAGTCATCTGCCGCGCTCCCGTGTCTCTGGTCACATTGTTGCAGGTGACGCTGAATCTTCTGATCTTTTTATCATGCTCTGTTATCTCATCGTAAAGCGCCATGACTTCACGGACAAAAGCGCTTACAGAACTGGTGGGCACCATGACTGACGCTGTTCCGTGGGCCGGTCTCATCTCCAGTGAATTGGAATATCCCACTGAGATGGTCATGGAACTGGCCTGAAGGTCCTTCGCCACCATATCGAGACAAAGCTGCTCTACCATCTCTCTGAGCACGATCTTTCCCTCTTCAAATGAATAGTCTCTCATGAGCACCTGTCCGCTGGAAAGACTGCTTGACTGGGGCCGGTAATTCTTTATGTCCGCTATGGTCACAGGCTCCCTTCCCCAGGCGTGATCAATAAGAAGCTCCGCGTCAATGCCGAAGCGGTCGTAAAGCACGTCCTCGTTATATTTCGCCAGCTGCCCCATAGTGGTTATTCCAAGGTCGGCAAGTCTTTTAGCCATCCCTCTTCCGATGCGCCAGAAATCAGTCAGTGGTCTGTGATCCCACAGCGTCTTCCTGTAGGTCTCCTCTGTCAGCTCGCCTATAAACTCCGGTGAATGCTTCGCCGTTATATCAAGGGCGATCTTCGCCAGATAAAGGTTGGTCCCGATGCCTGCAGTGGCTCTCACCCCTACTTCCTCATAGACCTTTCCCATGAGCATGACCGCCATCTGCCTGGGAGTCTTCTCGTAAAGAGCCATATAGGGCGTTATGTCCATGAATGCCTCGTCTATGGAGTAGACATGTATGTCGTCTTTTGAGATGTATCTGAGGTAGACTCCGTAAATCTCGGCCGCATAGTCGATGTATTTCTGCATCCTGGGAGGCGCCATTATATACCGGAGGTTTTCAGGTATCTCAAAT
>CAMCER010000090.1 GCA_945873875.1 uncultured Clostridia bacterium | reverse complement strand
TATATTGGCGCCCGGATGGAACCTTCTCAGAGGCTTCTTCTCTATCGGATCCAGGGCCAAAGCCGTTATCTTCCCGTAATTTCCGGCGGTCACTTCTCCGTCCCTGCAGATCCGTGCTCCGCAGAAACCGATTCCGCCTTCGTTTATCTCACAGTGCCTAAAGCACACATCGCATCGTGCCATAACATCCACATCCTGTATCTGACCGCTGTTATTTGACACTCTTTCCCAGAGTGTATGCCTTTTCTATAGCTTCAGGTTTTCCTTCATGCTCCTTGTGCCCCAGCATGCCTCCTGCAAGGACTCTTCCTGCGTCTTCCCAGCCCATGCGCTGTATATATCCTTCATAATACTGATTGATCAGCTGGAAATTGGCATCATGATCTTCTTCAGCCGGCACGATCATCATCAGTTTTTTCGGCGTGAGATTCACCTGATATGCCGGCGTTCCATCATCAGTCGTGTCCTCCATGACTGCGAAAAGCCTGTCGATGACTTTTTTCAGCTGGGCTGTGAAAGTCCACCAGTAAAGAGGTGATGCGAACACGATGATGTCTGCTTCTTTAAAAAATCTGTATATGATATCCATATCGTCTTTCTGGGCGCACGGGCTGTCCGGATCTTTTCCTCCGCAAAGACATCCCACACAAGGATTGATGTCCATTTCTCTTATGTTGCAGAGATTTACTATATTCCCTGCTTCTTCAGCGCCCTTCATGAATGCGTCTATTAGCGCAGCAGTATTTCCCTTTGGTGTCGGGCTTCCGTTCAGTACCAGTATCTTTTTCATTTCTGCTCCTCCTATTTATCAAACGCCACTATCTCACTTATGGCTACAAGGCATGCGGCGCCGCTTATTCTCATGCGCCCGCCTTCTTTTATCTCACAGTACAGATGTCCGCCACGCTTCGATGCCTGGTATGCGTGTATTTTCTCTTTTCCCAGCACATTTGCCCAGTAGTTGGCGATCTGGCAGTGAGCCGATCCGCACACCGGATCTTCTGCAACGGCCAGTTTCGGCGCGAAGCTCCTGGAAACACAGTCAGCATCTTTCCCTCTTGCGGTAGCATTCTGGATGCGTCCCGGAAGCTTTGATAAAAGCCCCTGATCTAGCTCAAGGCCGCGCACATCCTCTTCACTTTCGAAAACGCACACGAGATCAGTCCCCAGGATCGCCGATACAGGCCGCTGCCCGTAGGCTTCTTCCATGTCGCCGGTGACCGGTATCTCTTCGTATCCGTATACCGGAAAATCCATTTCATAAAGTCCATCTTTTTTCGTCACCGTCAGCCTGCCGCTCAGAGTATCGAAATGCACCTGCTCTGCGCCTTTGTCGAAGTATTCCAGTATGACAAAAGCCGACGCCAGGCTCGCGTGTCCGCAGAGTTCCACTTCTGTCCCCGGTGTGAACCACCGCAGGTGATACCCTGCAGGTTCTTTGACGATAAATGCCGTCTCGGGCAGGTTGTTCTCCCCTGCCAGCTTCAGCATATCCTCCTCCAGGAGCCATTCATCCATGACGCACACCGCCGCCGGGTTGCCGGAAAATGGCTCATTTGTAAAGGCATCGACTATGTACTGTTTCATCTTTTCTTCCTTTCCGCTTTCTTTCTTCTATATTACCACAGCACGTCTCAAAGTGCGCAGATTTTACAACGCCTCTTACAGGAGGTAACGCGAAATGAATGAAAACAAAAATCTGTTGACGTCACGCAGCGTGGCGGAATTACAATGTATCAAAGAACGGAGTATGGGAATGAAAACTGCAAGAGAAGTGAGCGGGATGCTGGGCATCACCAAACGGACTCTGCAGTACTATAACGAGATCGGACTTCTCAAACCATCCACGATCGATGCTAAAACAGGATACTGGAAATACGACGAAAAAGCCATCAGCAGGCTGAGGATCATCAGGCTGCTGAGGAAGTTGAAGTATCCGGTAAAGCAGATCAGACGTATATTAGCCGACAACGATTTCGATTACAGTGCTGCCATGGAGGACAAAATCAAAGAGTTCGAAAATGAAATAGCGCACCTGAATTCACTTATAGATCTTGCAGAGGAAATCAGAGAATACGGGATATCGTATTTGCTGAAAAAAGATTTTCAAAAAGAGGAAAAGGAATGGAAGTAGACCATGAAATGCAACAAATGCGGAGCAGAGATCTCCGGTGAAGGATCGTTCTGCAGCGAGTGCGGAGCACCCATAACAAATGAGGTGCCTGAAACTGAACAGGCAGACTCACTGAGCAATCAGCATACTGAGCCGCCTCAGCAGCCAGTCTCAGAACCATCTGTACAGGAAACCCGGCAGCCTGTTACACAAAACCCGGATAAAAAGAAACTGATCATTTTCATTGCCGCGGCCATAGCAGCAGTGGTTATTTCAGCCATCATCGTCCACGTCATCGACCGGAACGCGCTTTCTAACGGTTCGGAAACGCATGGCGAACTGAATGACAAGCTTGCCGCCACAGAAGAGACTCTGTCTGAGAGAGAAAGCAAACTCGCTGAGATAGAAGCTGCGATCGAAGCTCAGGAAAAGAAAGTCAAGCCCCTGAAAGATATATACAGCAAATCTCTTGCCCCCGGCGATTACACCGTCGGCGAAGATCTTGAAGCAGGCATATATCATTTCACATACAATCTGGGAAGCAAGGATGACTGGGGAGGAGATTACATCTATGTCATTCATAAAGGCTCAAAGGGAAAAGAGAAAACTTTAGGCGGAACAAAATTCGATTTCAGAGTCGAAGGGTCAGATGATGGAGAGCAGGTCTCCTTAAAGCTCACGTATGGCGACAAAGTACACGTCGACAATTCCATGGGCGGCCAGTGGAATCCCGGAAAAAAGCCGAAGAATTAAGCTCCTCTGAAACATATTTTCAGAAAGTAAACTGACATACACATCAAGGATAAATGAAAGCGAGGTGCGGAAATGATCTGCAAACACTGCGGTAAGGAAATCGATGATACCGCTAAATTCTGCAAATTCTGCGGAAACAAAATCGAAGAGATACAGCAGTCCGGCCAGGAGGATGAAAAACCGGCCGCTGAAAAACAGCCGGGCCAGAATGTGAAAACAGACAGCGCTTCTGCTCCTGTTAAAAATCCCAACAGAAAATATCTGGCGATAATCATCGGTCTTTGTATCGTCATCGCTGTTATCGTCTGTATATTTGTCGTTACCGGCAGCTCATCCAACGAAAAAGATGCCGATCCCGGTTCATCCCAGACCACTGAATCTCAGGATGAAAATGCGGATACTGAGCAGGAGACAGATGAAGATGCTCAGGACGATGATGATCAGAGCAGTGGAACTGCTGAGTCTGCAGACGGCTCAGATATAAAAATCCTTGAAAGCGGATACAGCATAGGTGAAGACCACTATATGACCTTCGGATTCGTCATCGAAAATGAAAGCAAAGATAAATCCTTTGAATACACCACTGTCACTATTACGGCATATGATAAAAAAGGTGATGTTCTTGCTACTGGCGAGGAAATGATGACTATTACTCAGCCAGGTGAGAAGCAGGCCTACGGATCAAGTCTTGACTGCAACGGTCAGAACCCGGCTAAAGTTGAATTCGCCGTTGAGCAGGGTGATGAAGTGAATGCTCCGGAAAACACGGTGAAATCATCTGATTTCAAGGTAACAGGAACAAATGAAAGAACCGATGATGATTACACATCAATAACCGGAAAAATCAAAAACGCTTCCTCCGGCAATACAGACTCCTATGAGATCGTGGCGCTTTTCAAAAAGGATGAGAAAATAGTGTATGCACTTACGACATATGAAGACAGTCTGCCGTCCGGTAAAGAGAAAGCCTTCGAACTGTCCGGATACGACATACCCGAACATGACAGTTATGAAGTCTCTGCCATCAATGAAGACTACTGATCAGGCATACTGATGCAGGCCGGGATCGATAAACCGGAATAACAAAGTAAAACAAACTCCACGGGAAAAGCAAAGCGAGGCCGTAATGGCCTCGCTTTCCCCTATATGTTGAGCACATCCGGCCTCAGCATTTCCTGAGACCGTTTGCAGAGTGTCGCACTTTTGATTTAGCCCAGTGCAGGGTGGTCGTTTGTCTGCTCTACTGAGTAGTATGTGAGAAGTACGCTGTCCGGAAGTCTGGTGCCGTCGCATACGAAGATCTTCTCGCTGAGCCATCTCAGTGAATCGTCATATACTTCGAACTTAGGAACAGTTACGAAGTAGAACTGCTTAGGATCTACCGGCTCGCCGTTCTTTACTTTTTCAGCCAGCTCTTCAGGAACTCTGCGAACGCCTTGAGCTGTGATGTAGATGCTTCTGCCGTCATCAAGCTGGAATCCGTAAGCTACGCTTGCTTCGCATGATCCGTCTGAACGAATGATCTGATGGTCTATTCCTGCCGGCATGATGTGTCCGTGGAAATCCGGTCCTGTAATCTCGCCTTCAGGGCAGTATACCAGCTGTCTTCTTCCATTGTGGTCATAATCCTGTCCGCATACTGTGCTTTCTACGTTTGTCAGTCTTACTTCAAATGCTTTCTTCAGTGTTAAACTCATTTTCTTCCTCCTGTTTTATGGGCCCGCCTGGCTCCTGCCGGCTGCCGTCTCATTATTTTCTGTTTATTTATGTGGTTCGTTATCTGTCCTGTCTATGCTTTATTTAAGCGAGTGCCCTATATCACATCCGGACTGCACTGCTGAGTATATCTTGCCCAGTGATCCGCAGTCGCCTACCGCATACACGTTATCAAATGAATCTTTGATCTCATCGAGCAGTGCCGCATTCGGCCTGATACCCAGTG
>CAMCER010000089.1 GCA_945873875.1 uncultured Clostridia bacterium | reverse complement strand
CCTGTGAAAAGGTCCTGGCAGCAGCAGCACCAGTTCGTGGCAGACGCGTCCCACGAACTGAAGACGCCACTTACGGTGATACTGGCCAATAACAACCTCATCCAGTCTCACCGTCAGGAAACTGTGGAAAGCCAGGAGAAGTGGCTGAACAGCACCAGAGAGGAAGCAGAGCACATGAGCAAGCTGGTAGGCGATCTTCTTTTCCTTGCCAAATCCGACGGGGAACAGTCTCCTGTGGTATTTTCTGAAGTAAACTTAAGCGATACCTGTGAGAACGCCGCTCTGCAGTTCGAGCCTGTGGCTTTTGAAAAAGGACTGAAAATGGATATAGACATCCAGGACGGGCTGACTATTCAGGGAGACGGCACTCAGCTGGGTCAGCTTATCCGCATATTCCTGGACAACGCCTGCAAATACACGCCTGAAGGCGGAAAGATAGATGTGAAGCTCACTAAAGCCGGCCCTGAGATCAGGCTTTCTGTAGCCAATACCGGAGATCCCATACCTGCAGATGTCCTTCCCCATCTTTTCGAAAGATTCTACCGGATGGATGAATCACGGACCAGGACCTCTTCTGCAGGAGGATACGGCCTGGGCCTTGCCATCGCAAAGGCCATAACCCAGCGTCACAAAGGCAGCATAAAAGCAGAAAGCTCCGCGGAAAAGGGAACTGTGTTCACTGTTACATTCAGAGGATAAACAGCCGGCACTTTAAAATGAATAAGATAAATCAGAAGCGGCCCGAAGGCCGCTTCTCTGTTTCTGCTTTGTTCTGTGTTTCCACTTTATTCTGTCGTACTCAGGACTTCGCTGTATTTCTCGACCTGGCTGACTTTCATCCGTTCTACGGAATCCTTGTCGCCTTTGTCCTTCAGTTCCAGCAGCGTCGGTCCCAGATATGTGGTCTCACGTATCTCTCCGTCAAGGGATATCTTGCTGTATTCGGTGAAGTTCTTTCCCTTGATGTAATACTTGCCGCCGATCTTTATGATCTTGCTTATCTCTATGTCTTTGATGCCCATCTTCAGATCCGTAGGCTTGAAGGGGTTCTTTCCTCCGTATATGTACTGATCTCCGTAGAGCATGTCGTAAGCCAGGGCCTTCAGGTTCTTTTTATAACCCTTTTCTCCCTTGTGATCCTGCTGGTATATGGTCATGAGACCTTCCTTCAGCCCTATTCTCTTCTGGACTTCCGCACCCATTTCATAGGCGTGCATCTCTTTATCCTTTTTCTTCAGACCGAAGTTGTCCCAGATGATATATTCCGTATTGAAAAGCGACCTGCCGTTTTTCAGGTTGTCTTCGTTTATCTCAAGTGCCGGTATGTGGTCTCCGTACATGACGAGAACGCAGTCCTCATTGAATTTTTCCAGTGTGTCTGTCAGGTTCTTTACGAATTTATCCATCTCATAAAGCTGGTTCACGTAGTATTCAAACTGCCACTTGCTCTCCTCAGAAGGAGCTTTGGTAACTACCACGTCAGGATCGTTTATCAGCTGCTCTATAGGATACTTGCCGTGACCCTGAACAGATATGGTGTATATGTAGTCCTTGTTTTTCGTGGACTTAAGGGCCTGCATGATCTGCTCTGTCAGGATGCTGTCCTTGGCCCAGTTCTTAGGCGTCATCAGGGCGTTGTTCATGTATTCCAGCGATGTGAACGTATCGAATCCCAGGTTTTTGAAGGCCGTGTTCCTTCCGTAGAAGGATCCTCTGTGGTTGTGTATCACGTGTGATGAGTATCCCACGTTCCTCAGATCGAAGGCCATGCTCTCGCATGTCTTTTCCTGGAGTATCTCCTTGTACGGATATTCTCCAGGTCCGAAGAACTTGGCGCTGATGCCTGTTATGTTCTCAAACTCCGTGTTGGCTGTGCCCGCTCCTACTGCCGGGGCGATGTAACGCCCTGAAGAGTATTCTGTCATCAGCTTTCTGAAATTAGGTATCGGGTCCTGTGAGTATTCATAACCTTCTACTGCCGTCGGGTCCATGAAGGACTCCAGCTGCAGGAACAGGATGTTAGGGCCGTCTTTATCTTTTTTCTTTTCAGGCACATATGTCCCGTCGCTGCTCAGTTCTCCCTTGTCGAACAGTCCTTTGACGGACTCCTCGGAGTAGTTCGAAGGTTTATCTATTCCCTTGTTGAGCCAGCTGCTCATGAAACTGTAGGGAACACCGTAGTCCCTGTAGGCGTATGCCAGATTCATGAAATATGTGCCCACTACGTGTGTCCTGATGCCCAGCTGGTAGATGCCCGTGAAGGCAAGGACCACGCATATCACCGCGATGAAGGACTTCTTGAAACTTATCCTTTCCGTCTTCGGTCCTCTGATGAAGAGGAACACGAAACCCGCCAGCACTATGATCACCGCTGCTGCGATGAGGACTATCACGCCTTTGTTGAGATAGTTGGAGACCAGTGACAGCCCTTCATTGAGGACTGAAAAGTCCGCCACGGTAAGGGGCGTCATGCGGTTCAGCAGGATGATGCCGTTGGCCACTCCTAAAAACAGCCACAGGAATGTTATGAGTGATATCCAGAACACCTGCCTGCGTATCAGGAGCCCCACTGCGTACATGACGAAAATGAAGCAGCAGTTGAACAGGAATACCAGAGGACTGGTGACCATGAACTTCACCCCTTCGATGAGGGAGTGTCTGGCCAGAGTCTCGATTATGAGCATGTCCGCCATAGATAAAACGAACAGGAATATGAGCCTGTTTCTTATCCCTGCGTTATAGAATGCTTTTAATCTGGTAAATCTCTGCTTCTTATTTGTTTCCTTTTTTATGCTTTTTAATGCCTGTCTGTCTTTCCTTCTCATTTAGCTGTCTCTTTCTTCCGTCTGCATCCTGCCTATGATATCTGACAGTTTCGCAAACTCATCTATGGTCAGAGTCTCTGCCCGGCGGTTTCTTTCGATGCCCGCCTCATCAAGAGCCCTGCCTGCGTCTTCCTTTTCAAGACCCTGCATGCCGCACAGGGAATTGAGAAGGGTCTTTCTCCTTTGTCCGAAACCAGCCTTTATGCACTGAAAGAACACTCTTTCATCCCGCACTGTGACCGGCTTTTCTTTTCTGATGTCCATTCTGATCACTGCAGAATCGACTTTAGGCTGAGGCGTGAACACGTGCCTTGGAACGTCGCAGATCTTCGTCACCCGGCAGTAATACTGCACCGCCGCCGACAAAGCCCCGTAGGTCCTGCTACCTGCAGGCGCCACTATCCTGTCCGCCACTTCTTTCTGCATCATGGCAGTTATGCTGTCTGCCCTGACGCCCTCTTCAAGAATCTTCATGATGATCGGCGTGGTTATGTAATACGGAAGGTTGCCAATGATGCGCACGCCGGCACCTTCCCCGGTCATCTGATTCTGACTGATCAGCTGGTTGAGATCAGTCTTCAGTATGTCTTCATTTATTATGATTATGTCATCTCTGGTGCCGAACTTCGCTCTCAGCACAGGGATGAGCCTCTTATCCAGTTCGATGGCGATCAGCTTTCCCGCTGCGTCTGCCGCCGCTTCTGTCAGCGCGCCTTCTCCCGGACCGACCTCTATGACCAGGTCGTTTTCCGTTATCCCGGAGCCTTCAACTATCTGTGCGATGACGCTGTCGTCTTTAAGGAAATTCTGTCCCAGACTTTTAGAGTGCCTGAAGGAGTCGCTTCTTTTTTTATTTGTCCTCCTGCCGGAGTTTTTCAGATCTTTCTGAGACACTCTTCAAATTCCTCTCTGCTGACCCCGTAACTGTTCAGTTTTCCTAAAAAGCGTCTGCTGCTCCCGTAGCCTATGCCGAGGCAGGCTCCTGCTTTCTGTCTTTTCTCTTTTGAGTCCTCCCCGCCGCTGAGACCTGCTCTGATCAGGTCCTGCATGGTGAACTCTTCGCTTTTTTCTTCTGTCTGGGCCCTGGCCGCTTCAAGGGCCTTTCTTATATCTTCAGGCTCTGCGTTCTCCACGCCTACGTCGCCTTTTTTCAGAGCTCTGTCTCTGGGAAGAAATGCATGCCTGGCATCGGGAAATTTTTCACTGATCTTTTTTCTGATCTCCTCACCTGCGTGGTCAGGATCTGTGAAAATGATTATCCCCCGCTCCCGGCTGGCTTTTTCTATAAGTTCCCAGACTTCCTGCCTTATGCCGAAGCCGTGGGTCTCTATGGTCTCTGCGTCGACCGCCCTCTTCAGCGCGGCGGTATCATCTCTGCCTTCGACTACTATGACTTCCTTTATGCTAGTCATCGGTCTTTTCTTCCCCGCTGCTGTCTTTATCATTATTATCCTGCGGGAAGAAATACAGTTTCTCACCCGGCATGACCAGTTTCAGCTGCTCTCTGGCTTCTTTTTCGATGTATTCCGGATCGTCCAGCTTCTCCAGCTCTTTTTCCATGTCGGCTTTCTTCTCTTCCAGCTCTTTCTGCTCCGCCAGAACCTGCCGCTCCTGCGCCTTGAGAGAGATCAGATTGAATGACGAAATGCCGATGGCAACGACTGCTATTAGTATAAGGACCACATACACAGCTTTCACGCTGCGTTTTTTCCTTCTCTTTCTGTGGACGGAGGCCGCCTGCGGGTCGTTTTTCGCAGCCAGCTTTTCTCTGCGCCGGCGTCTTCTTTCCCGGGCTTCCTCTATGTCTATTATGTCGCTGTTCTTTTTGAACTCCCGGCTTCTTCTCTTTTTCTTCATGTTTCTGTTATTCCCCTTTTGTACCATCCCATAATAAACCAATGTATATTATAACACACTTTTTGCCCCATGCCACAGCAAGAGAGTGCCGTGATAGTGTCAACTTGTTGTGGAGTTTTTGCTTGACATCAACTCCAAAGTGTA
>CAMCER010000088.1 GCA_945873875.1 uncultured Clostridia bacterium | reverse complement strand
GATGAGGCCGGTGCCAGTATACTCCGGATAGAGGTCTATCTCTCCGCTGGTCAGGCTGGTGTGGACCACCGAACCTGCGATGCCCATCTTGCGCTCCACAGTAAAGCCCGCATCCTCCAGCGCAAGAGCGTAAAGCTCAGCTATTATCTCGCCTTCAGTAAAGTCCTTGGAGCCGACGATAACGTGCTTATCCCCTGATGCAGATCCGCCGCATGCCGCCAGGGACAAAACCATCACTGCGGAAATGGCCGCAGCCGCCAGTATTTTCAGACACTTTTTCATTTTCTTGTCCTCTCTCTTAAAAATCTATCATCTATACATATTTATACCGCATGACTCTCTTTGAAACAGCATCGAATATCACTCCTGCGCCCAGAGACAGCACTGCTGTCAGCACGCCTCCAAGGATCAGAAGGTCCATCCGGTTCATCCCAAGGCCTGTGAATATGATCTCACCCAGACCGCCGGCGCCTATCTTGGCCGCCAGGGTAGTGCTGGCCACTACCTCCACCAGAGCTGTCCTCACTCCTGCAAATATCATAGGCAGCGCCGCAGGTATCCTGACTTTTCGCAGTATCTCTTTTTCAGTCATGCCGATGCCTGCCGCAGACTCTGTCATGAAATCCGGGACGCTGCGAAAGCCAACTATGGTGTTGAGAAGGATCGGCGGTACCGCAAGGACTGTAAGCGCCACCACCGCAGGGCCTGTGCCTGTACCCATCACCGGTATCAGCAGTATGAGCAGCGCAAGAGACGGCACCACTCTCAGCATCTCAAAGGGCGCTGACATTATGGCTTCAGTCTTTTCCGACTTTGACGCCAGATATCCCAGCGGGATCCCTACCAGCGCGGCGACGGCAAGAGAAAAAAGACTTATTGCCGTATGCGCCCCGATCTGTGACAGGATCTGGCTTCCGTGTTCAGTTATATATTCTGTGATATCCGAGATCATCTGTTTTCTTCAACCTGTTCTTCCTGTTGATCGTTTTTCTGCGGGTCGTTTCCCTGTTGATCGTTTTTCTGTGAGTCGTTTCCCTGTTGATCGTTTTTCTGCGGGGCTCCTTCTGCCAGTCCCTTTGTCAGCGGCTGCGGGCCATCCGGATCTTTAGAAGGCGTGACCTGTCTCTGGAAAAGTTCTCCCAGGCGGCCGTCACGCGCGGCCAGTATCAGACAGATTATCCCTAAAAGCGCGTCCGCAGCCAGAGCCGGGAAGGCTCCCTCCACGCCGAAACCGACGCTGTATACTGCCGAGTCTCTGGCAGAAGCGGCATCAAGCCTGAATACAGAGGCCTCTGAGACCAGCCCGCTGTTGGGAAGGCCGAAAAGGAAGTTCTGGGTGAAATTCCAGGCCGTGTGTATCCCTGCCGGGAACCATATGCTGCCGGTGTACCACTTGGCCAGCGAAAATGAAAGTCCGCAAACGCATATCTCAACGACGGCGAATACCGTCGCGCCGGGATTCAGGGTATGCAGCAGCCCGAAGAACACAGCGTTCACCAGTATGGCCACCCAGAGAGGATATCGCACATTTATCCGCTCGTACATGAAGCCCCTGGTCCACAGTTCCTCACTGGAGCTCTGTATGAATACGAAAATCAGTGCCAGGATATAGAACGGGATCTGGCTCGCCGCGAAATCCAGATAAAGGTGGATGTCGCCGTTGAGCATAGCGCAGGCGATACATCCGAAATTCATGACGAATCCCACCAGCAGCCCCAAAAGCAGCATTTTCATCGTCTTTCCCAGACCCTGGGACACGAAACTGCGCAGGATGAACCTGTTCCGCTTCGGGATCCTGGTATACAGAAAAATGCCGATGAATTCCGGCAAAGTGACCAGATAGAAAAACCCTGCGAATTTCATCGCGTCCGGCATGTAGTTTATCTTTTCGATAAGATCAGTCAGCGGCTGGAATGAGCCGTCGAGAAATATCGCTCCGGGCAGAGTAAAGATGAAAACATACCAGACGACAGTGACCAGAATGATCCATATGATCAGGTCGTGTCTGTCCAGTTTCGGCTTTTCTCTCAGTGTTTCGCCGTTCTTTTGCATATGTTCCCTGCCTTTCCGTATTATTGTACCGCACGCGGCTTATTATGCCAAATCTGCTGAGGAACAAAAAAGGGGAGCATTGCGCTCCCCCGATATCCGGCATGTTATTCCGGCTTTTGTCCTCTAGAATCCTGAAAGGATGAATTCATTGCCTGCTGCCAGATCTCCGTTCCTAAAATCTCAGCGAGAGGCAGGTCAGACTTCCATCGATCTTGGCAAACTCACTGTTGTTGATAACGATCACAGGATAACCCAGCTCTTTGATGGTCTTCAGAGTCTTCGGGAATCCTTCGGGGACGAGAACTGTCCCGTTGATGTTCATGCTGTTTATGGCGTAAAGCTCCTCCGGTCCCACTACGAACCTGTTATATTCCGCAAACGCCGGCTCTTCGTTCATGAGAGGAGAGACCAGCATGTTGCCTTTCTCCAGATATATGACAAAATCCTTCAGGTGCAGGCCTTCTGTAACAGGGACTCCGGAGGCAGTATAACCGAACTGTGTCACGATCTCTTTAAACTGCCTCAGCCCTTCCGCATTGGTACGGTCGGACTGACCCACATAGAAGTGATCACCTACTCTCATCACATCGCCGCCCTCCATGGTTCCCGGTGATTCGATGTAAAAGATCTGATCATCCCGGTAGAACTTTTTTATGGCATCGATTATTTCGAATTTTTCTCCGTTTCTGGACTCCCTGGCAGGATTGGTGATGATGGCGCATTTCTCCATGACCACTGCCGGGTCTTCGACAAAGCAGGAATCAGGATACCTTTCGTCGGCATCCAGATCCAGCACTTCCAGTCCCAGGCTTTCCAGTGTCTGCACGTATATGTCATGCTGTCTTACCGCTTCATCATACTCCGGCCTGCCCTCTCCGAACATGGCGGTCGTGATTCCGTCTGTCAGGGCACGGCACGGCTTTTTAGTGATTGCTTTCGTAAACATAACTGCCCTCCACTTGATTACTACAGATTTCATAGTATCTCACATTGTCATGTTCGTCAAATCGATGCGGTTTTCTGAAGGCCCCGTGGAGCTTGCCCTGAGGGGAAGAATATAAACCCGGGACAGAATAAAGCATCATTGATATGAAAAAGGAGACCTCTCGGTCTCCTTTTCGTGTCTGGCGGAGGACAACGCTCCCTTGCTGCGCAAAGTCGCTCCTACGGTCAGGGGCCTACAGCCGTCCGCTTCATAGTATAGCTTACTTTGAGATTAAAAATAATCCTTAATAGTTGTGTCATCGGGACTTTGGAGATTGAATTTCACTCCCTTTTTTTGCAATAGTTCCATATAATGTTCAGCAACCTCCTTATCTGTACCATCCAAACCTATGAATTTATCTCGATTTCTGTCAAATTCGTCATAATTATCTATTGCTAAAAACTCAATTTTTAACTTTAACATCTTGAATTCCCTCATCTATTAAATCATATATTCTCTGTATTGTAGCATTCGGTGCGGCTTCACCTGACATATAGTGCGGCATAGTTTCTGACACAAGTTCTAAAAGTCTATTCGCTAAAACCACTCTTTGTTGTTTTACTATACGGCATTTTCTGCTCATAGTATAGCCAAATGATACGGTTGTAAACATTATTAAATTGCATCAGATTAGAAATAATCCTTAATAATTGTGTCATCTGGTTTTTGAGTGCCGAATCGCAACCCTGCCTTCTTCAGCAGTTCCCCAAAATGTGAAACTATTTCCTTGTCCGTAAAGTCCAACTGCGAAAACTCATCTCTTCTTTTGTCATATTCTTCATACGAACTAATCGCCAAAAATTTACTTTTCACCATGAGTTATTCCCTCTTCAATTAAATCATATAACTTTTGAATTGTTTTGTTCGGTGCTGGTTCTCCAACCATATAATGTGGCATTGTTTCAGACACTAACTCCCATAATAATTCGTGTTTTATACTACCGTCATCGTCAAAGTTTTACTATACGTCATTTTCTGCTCATAGTATAGCTTTTTGGCATTAAAAAAGCACCCTGCGTGTGCGGAGTGCCTATTCTTCAACTTTCTCAAATTCATCAGGTGAAAACAAGAAATCTTCATCGGTGTTATCAACTATCCTATAGCTACCTTTTTCCACCGACAAAACTTCATATACTTTGCCGTTCGTTAATGATGAATCACTTTTCCCTATATTTTCTGCTCATAGTATAGCAGAATTGCAATCTCCAACAGATAATGGATTTAAGAAACTAACAAAAGGTGAATTAAAGAATAGATTTGGTTTAACAAAAACACAATCAGTAGCGGGAATAAAATTAGAGCAACAAGTTGTGGTAATTGAAGCCGAATCATTATATAATAATGCTGAATTTATAAAGCTTTTAGGTTATCTAAATACTGCAGAAGGCAAACAGATGAAAGATGCAGATGGTCATGCTAAGTGATTTTTATAAGAACAATCCAAATGATAAAATATGGTGGGTTAAAGAACTGGATTCAGTTGGTCAGTTCCTTTTTAGTTTTGATAAAAAGAAGATATACAATCTGTTTGAAGATTATCCGAACAAGCTAACAACAGAGCAGAAGAGACTGTTTGACGAAGAAAATCAATATTGGAAGGATTTTTTTAAAGATAGGCAGTAAGCACTTTGTGACCGACACAAATGTCGGTAGCAAGGTGCTTTTTTAGTGCAAGTTAATGCAAGTTAATAATGTTTACAACCGCAGAAATGCGGTTTTTTTATTGCCCAATTGGTTTGAGACTGTGAATCTTTTTCTGTAAATAATACCTTCTACGGTATTTGAATAGTAAT
>CAMCER010000087.1 GCA_945873875.1 uncultured Clostridia bacterium | reverse complement strand
ACTGTTTGAACAGAGCGTTATTTAATTTGAGTGCCAAAATCTCTGGAAGTTAAGGTATTGGGTTATTAAATGTAAACCGGGAAAAGGGCAGGCAAAAATGCCATAAAATGTATGATAAATCACTGATTTGTTGGACATTTGTTGGACAAAAAACGATAAAATAAAGGAGTAAATTGGGGAAAATCTACATTATATGCAAAAATAATTACTGCCTGCAGCGATTCAGGCCGGCATAAAGCATAGATACAGGTTAGGAAAAGGGTGAACGTTAACTGTCACCCGGAGCGAAAAGGAACGTGAGCGTAATGAAAAAAAGAGCATTAGTGATAATCCTGGCTATAGCAATGGTCGTGTCGTACATACCGACCACCACCATCAACGCCATATCAGGGGCTCCTGCACAGAACGAGCCGGTGCAGGCGGAAGAAAGCATCGATGCCGGAGGCGGTAGCGGAAGCGCTGAGGATCCGGTAGATGTTTCTGAGGAAAGCAAGGATACTTCAGACGGCAGCGAAGCAGAAAATGCTTCAGATGACCCGGCTGAAGAGTCTTCTGATGAACAGGAACAGGAAGAACCTGAGCAGGACAAAGCTGAACAGGCGCAGGAAGATCCGGACCGGCAGACAGAGGCAGATGATGCAGACAGCAGCGAGCAGATAGACGGCGCTGAATTCATCAAAAATGATGATACAGAAGCAGCAGACGTCCAGGGTGAGGCAGCATCCGGCAAATCTGCTGCGGAGACTGCCCTTGCAGAAGAAACAGACCTTAGTCTGAAAAAGATCGAAAAGGTCGTGAACAGACTTTTCGCGGCACCTGAAGACGGTGAAGAAACCGGAGAAGGTTCCGATGGCAAGAAGGCCGGCAGCGAAACAGATGACAGCGACGATCCTGCGGGCGAAGACGTCCCCCCCCCGTCAGGGTGATGGAACGTTCATTGAGAACATAAGCGCCAAGTGGATCACTGCAGACAGTGTTGACAACGGCGATCCTGAGCTTCTGTACAGAAAGCCCAACGGACTCGAATCCCAGAGCGTGAGGCTTCAGATCAATTACGCTCTTTCAGGCGAACACAATTATGACCCGGGGGATATCACCATAACGGTACCCGCCCATATATTCAAGAACTGCAGCGATCAGGATTACGGAAACCTCATTATCCCGTACCCTGAAGATCCATCAAAGAAAGGCGATTTCAACTGGAAGCTGGTTGGCGATAATTACGTTCTGACCAACACCAAGAGAATGAGCGCGGCAACAAAAGGATACATCCAGTTCCAGATACAGGATCTTGCTCCTCAGGAACTGGTGGACATGGAAACGTCCGATCCTTTCACCGGGTATATCGAGGTGCGCACACATGCGGACCATATTCTTGCGTTGAGATCCAATGAACTCAAGGCTCAGTTCGACACCGAGGCCAGACTCACCTATTTAAACAAGAGATGTAACAAAGTAACCAGAGTAAAGGCAAGTCAGATACCGGAAAGCCAGAGGGTAGACGGCGAAGAGACATATATAAAGGTAGACTGGTATGTATGGGGAACCACGGCATCCAACACTTACTACACCATCAAACAGACAGATTCTATCCCTCAGGCAAGCGCCAGCGAGACAAGGACTGTCGTTGCAGATAATTACAGCAAATACGACGAGAACAAGCATATCCGCGTAAGCGATGCTCAGCAGCAGTATCCCGACAAGAACTATCAGGTCGGCGACACAGTCGTTATCCAGACCGAGGCAGATCTGGAAGGGTTTGTCATTGGAGGAGAATCAGCAAAGACGACCGAACTGGTAAAAGACAATGCCTATAGAGGATACAAAGACGGGAACGGCAGCTACTACTATTTCTCGACAGCATACCCCGCCAGACAGTTCAAACCCGACGTGGACTATACCTTCCATAACACCATTAAATACACAGTGACAGAAGTGGACCCTGAAGTCACGGAGAACCTGAACCCCAATGTGCATACTGACGGAAAAGATCCTCAGAAAGTGACTACAGGAACTAAAACAGCTTCAGTCACCTGGTCCTACTCAGATCCCAAGTGGATCAATCCGGGCGGCCATTACATGATCCATAAGAACGGTAACGACGACACCAAAGAAAGCAACAGAACTCATAAATCCATATACACATACAGCGATCTTCATCTGGGATCGGACGGATATTACGGAATTTATCCTTCTGCCATCAATCAGCTCCAGGATGCGTATGAAGATGAAGGAGAAGACGGAAGCGTAAGGCTTTCATATACCATCAATACGCTGGGCTATGCTCTCCCGTGGATGTACAACGGAGGGATCATCAACTCTGAAGGAGACGAGAACAACCCGGCAAGGATCATAGGAAACTACGATCGCCCGATAACACTCACCACATCCGACACAGGAATAAGTATAGGGAGGAACAATCCGAAGCTGACGGTATTTGAGGACTATACATTCGAAGAGATCGAATTCCCCAACACACCGTACGTTTACCGCGGCAAACCACAGAACATAAATCCAGACGGGACCTGGACGGCTCTTGACGCAGGCGACGGGACATTCAACTACACCAGCGACAGCAACAAAGCCAACTGGCCCGACATTACCCTCCAGATCAAGAGAAACGACAAGTGGGAAGACTGGGCGACCGTAAGCTGGAAGAGCGGAAGCAGGATCATCACTAAACATGACGGAACGACTACTGCCGGCAGCGCAGTTAAAGTCCCTTCAGATACAGAAAACTTCAAAACAGTAGTCACCCTTGAGAACACAGAGGCAGGGGAAGGCGCAACAGAAGCGATACAGGCAGGCATCAACTACGACGTGCGCGCAGTCATCAACTTAAAGAGCACGGAAGATATGATGGCGCGTATCGAGGAGGCATTCAGGAACACTCATACGCCGGCCATGGCGGTATATAACGGAGCCAACATGCTCATCGAACGGGCCGACGTTCCCAAGGACGATGCCGAAAGGCAGATACATTCAATAGACAGAGAAGGCTACGACAGCATTCGCGGATACACCACGGATACTGCAGTGTACCCATATAAAACATCGACCCAGAAGCTCAGCGAAGTGGATTATGAGGTCAGAACCATACTGATCCACTATGAGGCCAAAGTTGAGGAGCGGAGCGTTATCGCCGAGAAGAAGACCTGGCAGGAAGCTGTGGACGAAGGTAGACTCCAGTCGGATACTCACTGTGTATGGAGAGACCTTCTTCCGAAGGGCGTGACGCCGAAACTGTCCAGCATCAGACTGAGATCGGGGGACACGCTTACAGACTCATATACCATAGAAAACTATAAAGGTACGGGAAGGACCCTGCTTGTAGTCGAGGCGGACCTTAAGCCGACTCCGACCACATACCGCAGCGGGGACATGACATATTACGAAGACGTTCCCACCATCAAATTCGATGCGATCTATGACTTTGAGTCTCTGATCGACTACGGCGACGATCTGCACAACGTGATCGCCTATGAAAGCGGCAATAAGCAGCTTGGATCGGTCGACGGATATACCGGCGAGGCGGACGATCCTACGATCAACGAAGGAAACTACAATAACGTAGCTACGAAGAACGCGTTCAACAACAAAGACGCAGATGAAAGAATAAAAGAAAAAGTAGCAATGGCTGATCTGGACAAAGATCCCGACCACGACGGATGGAACAATTTCGTTTACGCGGGGGCATGGACCAAGATCGACATACTCAGCGCGGCCAGAACGTCTCTGTACAAGGACGTACAGGTGAACAACGACGGTATCTGGTCCGACGGAACATATTACGAAGATATATACGGTGAGCCGACGGAGGCCACCGAAGGCGGAAGGATGAGAACCGTATATGAAGGCGGTCAGTACAGCTATCGTCTGCGTATCATGTCTGACCCGGATACAATTTCTACAGACCTGATCATGTACGACTCTCTTGAGAATTTCGAGCCTACTTACGATCCGGAAGACCCGCTGGGAAGCGACAACGACTGGATAGATGCCCGCGAAGACGGAGACCCGGATTTCCACTGGCAGGGCACCTTCCGGGGAGTGGACACCAGTCAGCTTGAAGAACTGGGATGCGCGCCGACCATATATTACAGCACCATCGAGAAGCTGCAGCTTTCCGATGAGGACGATCCTGACGCGGCTCATGCTACCAACACCGATCTGAGCAACAGTGACGTGTGGGTAAAGGCTGAAGACTATGACGGAGATCTTGCAGATGTCAAAGCCATAGCCATAGACTGCTCCATGGCAAGTGATAAAGCCGATGAACTCCACAAGGATGATGACGGACATTTCCGCATCCAACCCATGGAGTCCATCATGGCTCTTGTAAAGATGCAGGCGCCATCGGGAGAAGACGCGAGACATTATCTCTCCGATGAGATGAACGGACACTGGGGAAAGAGCGGCCAGGCATACAACAACGCCTATCTTCTCTGTACTTCCATAGACAAGAATACAGGAGATTACGACAGCGACAACTTCGTCCGCAAGGACTACACCAAAGTGGGCCTGCAGGAGTACTCCCTGAAGGCCACCAAGGAGTGGAACGACGACGATGACCGTGACGGAAAACGTCCGGATAACGTGACGTTCAGACTTTTTGCAGATGGTGAGGATACGGGTATCACCAAGGAACTCAATGCGGCCGAAGGCGAGACGGAAGTCGTTTTTGAACATATTCCGTACACGACTCCAGAGGGAGATAAGATACACTACACCATAAAGGAAGACGCTGTTGAGGATTACACGGCTTCTTACGATATTGATGAGAATACGTATGAATACACCAATACTCATGTGCCCGAAAGGATAGCCCTGTCAGGAGCGAAGACGTGGGAAGGTGACGAGGATAACGAGGAGGCA
>CAMCER010000086.1 GCA_945873875.1 uncultured Clostridia bacterium | reverse complement strand
ATTCCTGTGAGCCATGCGTGCTGGAGGTTGAAGCCTCCGCATGGTCCGTCATAATCGAGTATCTCGCCTGTGAAGAAAAGGCCGGGTGATGATTTCGATTCCATTGTATCTGTGTCTATCTCGCCGTATGATACACCGCCTGCAGTGCACTGTGCCTCTTTCCAGCCTCTCACTCCGCTGACTCTGTATCTGTCATACTTCAGGGCTGCTGCCAGCTCGTGAGCTTCAGTTCCTGCCTTGTCTATGACGTATTTCGCCACCTTGTCGTTTACTATGGTGCCAAGGAGCCTTCGCGTTTCTTCTTTCACGTCGTCCATTTTCTGGCGCTCCTGGAGCAGATGTATGAATTCCTCCTCGTCAAAGTCCGGCAGGAAATCAACACCTACTTCGTACTTTTTCATTGCGTTTTCATAGGATTCCCCGTCAGCAGCTCTGATCTCGGAGGCCATGTTGAAGACACATATGCCGGAAAGGCCGTATTCAGTGAACTGGACCTCACCTGACTCTCTGAAGATATTGTCAAGGCCTCTGAAAAGATAGACTTCGCACTTGGCCCTGACTCCTTTAAGCGCAGAAAGATCTTCTTCCACCTCAACTCCTGCAAGAGCCGGGGCAAGACGGCTCACTGTATGTCCCAGCCCTTTAGCAAAGGCGTATCCGTCTCCGGTAGTCCCGTACTGCGGGCCGGCTTTTCCGCCTGTTGCGATTATCAGCTTTGCAGTTTCAATGTTCTGACCGCTTTCCGTCTTCACGACAAAGCCGCTGCCGTTCTTTTCGACTGAGGCTGCTTTATCGTTTAAGATGAGCCTGCTGCAGGCTGCTTTGGCGTGTTCAGCCAGAAGCGCCCTTACCTGGGCACCCTGCTCTGAGTACGGATATATCCTGCCTTCTGCATCTGTCCTGGTAAAGATCCCAAGGCTCTTCAGAAAATCAAGTGTCTCTTTCTTTTCTTCGCACTCTTCATTACTGAGATTGCATCTTCCGTTTCCTGCAGAAAGAAGTTTCTTGCCGAGGATCTCGTTTTTTTCTACGATGCAGATGTTCAGATCTTCATTTGTTTTATGGGCGGCTGCGGCTGCAGCCATGCCGGATGCTCCGCCTCCGAGAATGCAGATATCGTACATGCTCCCGTCCTTTCTCTTTTTCAGCAAAACCGCTAAAAAGATATTTAGCGGTTTTGTATCAGTCATTATTAAGTGTTTCTTCTTACTTATTTGATGATCTCAGCTACTGCATCAGGACCAAGCCCTGCAGCGTTTCCTTCATCAGTATCCAGGTGGCATTCTTTTTCATGAGTATCGCCCGAACGAACCAGCACGTTATCAAAAGTAAGTCCTCTTTCACCCTCGACTTTAAGGGAAACGATATCCTTATCCTTTACGCCTGCTTCTTTCGCCTGCTCCGGTGAAAGGTGAACGTGTCTCTGAGCGATCATAACGCCGCTTTCAAGTTCAACTTCGCCTTCTGGTCCTATGAGCTTGCAGCCCGGTGTACCGTCCAGTTTTCCTGATTCTCTGATAGGAGCCTTGATTCCTATAGTTCTCGCATCTGTCATTGCCAGCTCGATCTGTGTCTGCGGACGTGCAGGTCCTAAAACTCTGATGCCCTTCAGTGTGCCTTTAGGTCCCACGATGTCTACCTTCTCTTCAGAAGCAAACTGACCAGGCTGCACCAGGTCCTTCTTCGGTGTGAGCTTATGACCTTTTCCGAAAAGAACTTCGATATGTTCTTCAGTAAGATGCAGATGTTTGTTGGAAAGTCCAACCGGTACTTTGTAACCCATTTTTAATCTCTCCTTTTCTTTATGTATGTTATGTTTTAATAATTCGCTGATCTTAGAAGGCTCTGCCTCTCATCAGACAAAACCCATGCGCTTTTGCCTTATGCAGGCGCCTCTTTTACTCGTTGAGGTAGCTTATATACGGCAGGTTCCTGTATTTCTGGTCATAATCGAGACCGTAGCCGACGATAAACAGGTTATCCACTTCAAAGCCCTTGTACTTCAGCGGGACATCTACTTCCCTTCTCTCGGGCTTGTCCAGCATGCTGCATATCTCTACGCTGTTTGCTTCCCTGTTCTTCAGGAAACTGAGCAGATAGTTGAGAGTGACTCCTGTGTCCACTATGTCCTCCACGATTATCACGTCTTTTCCCATGATGTCTGAGTTAAGGTCTTTATTGATCTTCACCTGTCCGGAGCTCTTGGTCGCAGCGCCGTAACTTGAGACTGCCATAAAATCGATGGTAAGGTCTTCGATGTCGATGTGCTTCATCAGTTCAGCCATCCACATTACAGCTCCCCTGAGGATGCCTACCAGCACAAGTTCCCTGCCATGATAGTCTTTCGTGATCTGTTTTCCAAGTTCTTCAGCTCTTCTGCTGATCTCTTTTCCCGTGATCAGGACTGTCCCCACAGTCTGCCTGTCAACCATTTTGATCTCCTTTTCCGTCGTCTTCCTCTACAGTATAATTTACGTTTATGACCTTGCGGCCCTTGAAATTCCTGGCCAGAGAGCCGTTTTCCTTATCCTGCTGCACTCTTCTTTCTCTGTTCACAGAAAAGGCTTTTCTAAGGAATTTCGCCAGTCCGTATATCAGTCTGAATCTCAACAGCCATTGCATAGAATCACCCCTCTGCAAGCTGCTCCAGCACATCCAGAAGCTGTTCATGCCCGGTCTTTTTAAGGGCCGAGACAGGGATGATAATATCATCTGCTGAAAGGTCAAGTGACTTTCTGATGATGCTCATCTGCTTCTGCTTCTGGTTGGCCGAGACTTTATCTGCCTTGGTGGCGACCACCACGCCGTCCAGTCCGAAATATCTCAGGTAGTCATACATCTGCCTGTCCTGAGCCGTCGGTTCATGACGTATATCCACAAGCTGGACCACTTTCACCAGATTGGGCCGGTTCTCAAGATATCTTTCCATCATCTTCCCCCACTCCTGGGAGACTTTCTTAGATATCTTCGCATATCCGTATCCCGGCAGATCCACGATCCTGAACGAATCGTTTATCCGGTAAAAGTTGATGGTCCTGGTCTTTCCCGGGCTGCCGCTGACATAGGCCAGCTTTTTACGCCCGGTGAGAAGATTCAGAAGGGATGATTTCCCCACATTGGATCTTCCCGCGAAAGCTATCTCCGCCAGATCCTCCGGAGGATACTGAGCGGGTCTTGCTGCCATAGTCTCAAGGCTGGCATTCTTTATGATCATTTCCGCACCTCCATAAGATCTGTCTGTTTTATGAAAGCTTTATCTTTTTTCTTCCTGTCAGCACCTGCTGGAGCGCATCGTCCACCTTGCTGAGCAGGACAAATTCCATTTCATTGCGGACTTTTTCAGGTATATCGTCAATATCACGCTTGTTGTCCTCAGGAAGAAGCACTTTTCTGATGCCTGCCCTGTGAGCTGCCAGCACTTTTTCCCTGATGCCGCCTACAGGAAGGATCTTGCCCCTTAAGGTGATCTCGCCTGTCATGGCCACATCCTTTCTTACAGGGATGCCTGTAAGCGCCGATATGACTGCTGTACACATGGTCACACCTGCTGACGGTCCGTCCTTGGGGACTGCGCCTTCAGGGATGTGGATGTGTATGTCTTTGTCCTTATAGAAGTCTTCGTCTATTTTCAGTTTATCTGCCACTGATCTGATGTAGCTTATGCCTGTGGTGGCTGACTCCTGCATGACTTCGCCCATCTGACCGGTCAGGACTATCTTGCCTGTGCCCGGAACGATAGTGGCTTCGATATCCAGAGTCTCGCCGCCTACCACTGTCCACGCAAGACCTGTAGTAAGACCGACTTCCTTCTCGTTCTTTATTATATCGTAATGGAATTTCTTCTTTCCGAGGAATTCTTCAACGGTCTCCGGTGTGACTCTGAATTTCTCACCTTCACCGGCTACTGTCTTTCTTGCGATCTTCCTGCAGATATTGGCGATCTCTCTTTCAAGATTCCTGACGCCTGATTCACGTGTATAGTAATTGATCAGGTCTCTGATGCTCTCTTCTGTGATGGTCACGTTCTCTTCTTTGAGGCCGTGCTCCTTCACCTTCTTAGGCACCAGATACTGCTCTGCGATCTTTACTTTTTCCTCTTCAGTGTACCCCGGGACCTCGATGACTTCCATCCTGTCCAGAAGCGGCTGAGGTATGGTTCCTGCATTGTTGGCAGTAGTTATGAACATCACCTTTGAAAGATCAAAAGGCACTTCCAGATAGTGGTCCGTGAAGTCGTTGTTCTGTTCAGGATCCAGTACTTCCAGCAGAGCTGATGCCGGGTCTCCCTTGAAATCCGCGCCTATCTTATCCACTTCGTCAAAGAGGAATACCGGGTTTTTAGTCCCTGCTTCCTTGATAGCGTTTATGACTCTGCCGGGGATGGCTCCGATGTATGTCCTTCTGTGTCCCCTGATCTCAGCCTCATCTCTGACGCCGCCCAGAGACATGCGGACGAACTTCCTGCCTGTGGCTCTTGCGATGGACCTGGCCACTGAAGTCTTGCCGACTCCCGGAGGCCCTACGAGACAAAGGATAGGTCCCTTGATCTTCTTTGAAAGATGGATGACTGCCAGATACTCCAGCACCCTCTCCTTTACTTTCTCAAGACCGTAATGGTCTTCGTCAAGGATCTCTTCAGCCTTCTTTATATCCGTATTTACCTTTGACTGCTTTTTCCATGGCAGCTCAAGAATGGTCTCCACATAAGTCCTTACTACTGTGGCTTCTGCAGAGCCCGGCTGCATCTTGGAGAATTTCTGTATCTCTTTTTCTACTTTTTCGTGTACTTTCTTCGGGACTTTCAGCTTATCCAGCTGTTCTTTCCACTTGATGGCCTCGTCCTCGACCTCTTCGCCTACGCCCAGTTCATCCTGGATAGCTCTCAT
>CAMCER010000085.1 GCA_945873875.1 uncultured Clostridia bacterium | reverse complement strand
GACCGCAGGGGTGCAGTCTACTTTGTTCAAAAGGGGTATTGGGATTAGAGATTAATGAGGATATCATTTCTGATTCCTCACTTGCATTATACCAAGAGTTAAATAAAAAGCAAGGGAATTATGGCGAAAAGTCTACATTTTCAGCCTTTCAGAAGCCTTTTTTTAACACGCCCAGGTCTGTTTTGACCAAAAACCACAAGATGTTATGTAAATATATTTTTCGAATACAAAAATTCACTGGATATACGTATCAATGGTGGTATAATTATTCTTGCTGAATAAGGAGGAAAAAGGAAATGAGCGCTATAAGCGATGTCATAGGAAAAAGCCGGAAGGTCGTGATCAAGATCGGCAGCAATGTCCTCTCAAATGAAGAGGGACTGGTGAATCAGGCTACGCTCCATAACATAGTTGAACAGGCCGCTGCCATGATAAAGCAGGGCAAGCAGGTAGTGATCGTATCATCAGGCGCCACCATCTGCGGCGTAGGCACCATCAACAAGTGGGGCAGAAAAGATGATATGAACTATAAGCAGGCGCTGTGCGCCATAGGCCAGGTGGAGCTTATGAGAGGCTACCGCGAGTATTTCGCTGACTACGGGATACACGTGGCACAGATACTGCTCACCAGTGAGGACTTCGAGGATCCCCACAGGACCCTGAACATAAGGAACACTCTCTTCACTCTTATCGATGAGGGCGTGGTCCCTGTAATAAATGAAAATGACACCGTCAGCATAGACGAGTTCACCATCGGAGATAATGACACACTCAGCGCACTTACAGCAAACTTATGGAACGCCGATGCACTCATAGCCCTGAGCGACATCGACGGCGTATTTGACAAAGACCCTAAGACTCATGACGATGCGAAGCTCATCGAGAAAGTCGAAGATATAAAGAAACTCCTCGGCGACATAGACACTGAAGGCAAAAGCAGCTTCGGCACAGGCGGCATCAAGACCAAGATACGCGCGGCCGAGATAGTAAATGGCATGGGAATAGCGATGGTCCTCTTGAACGGCAAGAAAAAGGACATCATAAAAGACGCGGCAGAAGGCAGCGCCAGAGGCACGCTTTTCCAGAAATAAAGATAAGACAGAAAGGAGAGGCCTGACGTTTAAGGCCAGACCGGAAGTTATAAAATGAAGATAGGATTCATAGGCGCAGGAAACATGGGCGGAGCTATATTAAGAGGCTACGTGCCATATGCAGAGAAAGCAGGAGACCAGCTTTACGTGTTTGTCCCGACTCAGGAGAAACTGGAAAGCATCTGCAGGGAGACAGGAGCTTATCCGCGCAAAGATATCGGAGATCTTACGGAAAGCTGTGATGTGGTCATCCTGGGAGTAAAGCCGGATAAATTTGAAGAGGTGCTTCCGCAGGTAGCTGAGAAATATACTGCGGACAAAGTCGTAGTATCCATGGCAGCAGGAGTGACTATAGGATTCATAGAAGGCTATCTGGGTAAAGACGCGAAGATCGTAAGGATAATGCCTAACACGCCGGCGCAGGTAAGAGCGGCTATGACTGCAGTGTGCAGGAACGGCAATTTATCAGACAGACAATTTGAAGAGATAAAAGCCATATTCGGCTCTATCGGAAAAGCAGAGGAAGTGGATGAAGAACTGATCCACTGCGTCATCGGAGTAAGCGGCAGCAGCCCGGCGTACACTTTCATGTACATCGACGCTCTTATGGAAGCTGCCGTGAAAAACGGCATGGATGAAAAGAAGGCAAGGATATTCGCTGCACAGTCCGTTTTAGGGGCCGCGAAAATGGTGCTGAAGACAGATGTGGATCCGAAGCAGCTGTGCATAAACGTCTGCTCACCGGGAGGGACCACCATCGAGGCAGTGGAGTCTCTTAAGGCAGACGGATTTGAAGAGACTGTTGAAAAGGCATTCCAGGCGGCAGTGGATAAGTCCGCAAAGATGTCGAAATAGAAAACCGACAGGCTTTACTGCGGTAAACATAATAGCGGAGCATATTACGCATAAAAAGGGCAGTGAAACTGCCCGGAGCATGAAATGATATTTGAAGAAAAGACTATAAAAAAAGAGACTATATACGAAGGCAAGATACTGAACCTGAGACGCGACACAGTCCAGGCTGCCGGAGGTCAGGCGACCCGTGAAGTCATTGAGCATAACGGCGCGGTGGCCATGGTAGCACTTACAGATGAAGGAAAAGTCATCCTTGAAAAGCAGTACAGATATCCTATGAGAGGTGTCATGCTGGAGATCCCGGCAGGCAAGATCGATAAAGGCGAAACTGACCCGGATCAAGCCGCCGCAAGGGAACTGAGAGAGGAGACCGGATACACTTCAGAAAAAATGGAGCGTCTGGGAAAGATATATCCAAGTGTGGGTTATTCCGAAGAAGGCATCGTTCTTTATCTGTGCACCGGCCTTACGCCCGGGGAGCAGGATATGGACGAGGATGAGGCTATAGAGGTCATAGAGTACGACTTTGAAGAAGCATGCGCCATGGCAGAGTCAGGTGAACTGACAGATGCTAAGACCATATGCGCGCTCCTTATGGCCAGAGCGAAAATCAGATAGGATGCCTGCAGTCATTTAATTTACATAAAATCTAAATTGTTTGTTGTTATGGAGTGAGCTTTGGTCTATAATGTTTTTGCGCAAGAGGAAAAAACATGTATATAGAACAATTTTCAGATTATCTTAAAAACACGAAGAAGAAAGCAGCCAACACAGTTGAAGCGTATGAGAGAGACGTAAAGGAATTTACGTCTTTTGTAGCTGCGAGAGGTATAGCAGATGTGACGGACGTAAAAAACACTGAAGTGGTCGCATACCTTCTCGAACTGAAAAACGCTGGGAAATCTGCTGCTACAGTAAACAGGAAACTGGCATCTGTAAGATCTTTCTACAGGTTCCTTCTCGAAAAGGGAAAGATAGATGAGGATCCGACCAATAACATAAAATCACCCAGGATCCCCAGGAAAAAACTCCAGTACCTTACCATAGAAGAGATAGATAAGCTTCTTTCTGCACCGGACGACAGTCTGCGCGGTAAGCGCGACAGAGCCATACTTGAGCTTCTTTATGCTACAGGCATCAGAGTAACTGAACTCATAGAAGCCAACGTTGAAGACATCAACCTGAGGATGGGATTCATAACATGTGCAGGAGAGCAGAGCAAGGCAAGGATCATACCTATGGGGCGCCCTGCAAGAGCTGCCATGGAGGAATACATCTATGATGTGCGGGATAAGCTCCTGCGCGATAACAAAGACGATAAGGCTCTCTTCCTCAATTACTACGGTCAGCGCATCACGCGTCAGGGTCTCTGGAAGATCCTGAAGGCTTACGGAGAGAGCGCAGGCCTTGAGCATAAGCTGACGCCTAATATAATAAGGAACTCATTTGCCGTCCACATGATCCAGAACGGTGCAGACCTGAAGTCACTTCAGGAGCTTTTAGGCCACGAAGACGTGACTGCTACACAGATATATCTGACTGTCACAGAGAACCGGATCAAGGACGTATACGATAAGACACACCCGAGAGCAAGATAGTTTCAAATTATCCGGAAAACCGGCTTTTTCAGCAAAGAAAACAGACATATAACGCGTGAGAAAAAGACCCTGGAATCACAAGAATGTGTATTTTCCAGGGTTTTAGCGTGTTTGTGAAAGTTCTGTGAAAAAAGCAAAATCAGCATTTTCACGTCAGATACGATGCTATAATCAGAGCATAAATCAAAAGGGAATACGTAAAATTGACATAAGGATAATGGATTTTGTCAAGGAAAGAAGGACCGGATGGATCTTACTAAACAGAAAAAATCAGTTGTATTCATAATAGCGCTGGCAGTCCTTATAGGAATGCTCTTCGTACCGACCGGCGAAAGCTATGCTGCATCAGCTGACTCGGGTCAGAAGACAGCAGCACCGAAAAAGGTAAAAGGCCTTAAAGCTGTAAGAAAGAGTTATAATAAGATAAAACTCGACTGGAAGACCAGCAAGAAGGCAGACGGCTACTATGTCTACAGAATGCGGGCAGGATACACCAAGAGACTCGTCAAGGTGATAAAGAACAGAAAGCATTCATATTACACAGACGAAGTAAAGCCCGGCGTTACATACAGATACTCAGTTGAAGCTTTCGATAAAGTAAAGATCAAGGTCGACGTACCTGTAGAAGATGCAGCTGAAACTGAAGAAGCCGCAGCAGTAGAAGCAGGAGCTGCAAAGAAGGAAGAAAACACTGCAGAGAATCAGGCACTGAAGGCATCATCGGATGATCAGGATAAGACGGCTGCTTCAGAAAAGAAAGCAGAGCAGAAAAAGACTGCCGCACCAAAGGCAAAGAAAAAGACTAAGACCAGGACAGAGACTTTGACACTTGTGGGCAAGGCAGCATCAGTAAAGGGGAAAACATATATAGACGTTCCGGTGAAGTTCAGAGCGACTACCGCCAGCAACGGCATAAAGCTTTCCTGGAAGAAAGTCAAATACGCATCAGGCTATAAAGTATACAGATACATAGCAGACAAAGGCAGATATGTATGCGTCAAGAACCTGAAGGGAGCGTCAAACACCACTTACGTGAACAAATCCGTTAAGATAAAGAAGAAGTTCGCGTATAAAGTAAAAGCAACCAAGAAGATCAACGGAAAGACATACACCAGCAAGTCTACAGACCATGAGATCGGAAAGACAGTAAAGACCAGGAGCAGCTACTATGATCCTGACACCTCACTGGAATTCCTGAGAAAGGCATCCACCAGACTGGGATGCGCATATGTAGGCGGAGCAGCAGGCCCCAGAGCCTTCGACTGCAGCGGACTTGTTTACTGGGCACTGAAGCACACAGGAAACAACTTCGTTCAAACTGATAGTAGAGGCTGGTCAGGAGAGTCTACTTCGACATTCTATAAGTACAACATGGGAAACGAACCCTC
>CAMCER010000084.1 GCA_945873875.1 uncultured Clostridia bacterium | reverse complement strand
ATACACTTTGGAGTTGATGTCAAGCAAAAACTCCACAACAAGTTGACACTATCGGCAGTTGCCGGTTTTTTGACAAGTCTCAGATGGCGCAATATAATAAATAATCTGAAAGATCATTTAAGATCAATAAACGAAAGGATCATTGGAATTGGATTACATACTTCTCATAGTCGGCTTTATAATCCTTATAAAGGGTGCAGATATGTTCGTGGACGGCAGTGTGCTGATATCAGAACATTACGGCATCCCATCACTGATAATCGGACTGACAGTAGTAGCCATGGGCACCAGCGCCCCGGAGGCTGCAGTCAGCATAACTGCGGCGATAGACGGATCTAACGGTATCGCAGTGGGCAATGTCCTCGGGTCCAACATGTTCAATCTTCTGGTAGTCCTGGGTGTCACCGCTGTTATCAAACCCCTTCCTGTAGGGAAAAGCGTTTTGAAGGTGGAGCTTCCGCTTTCTATGGCTGCAGCAGCACTGCTGCCCTTCCTTGCGCTTGATTTCTTCACCAGAGAAGGGCATCCCCTGCTCAGCAGAGTTGACGGACTCATTTTCCTCGGGCTTTTCATACTGTTCCTTCTCATGACTATACGCTCTGCAAAAAAACAGTCATCAGAACAGGAAAAACTCCCGGATGCAGCTGAGCCTGCAGCAGCTGAAAGCGTTACTCAGAAAGATACTTCTGACGCAGATCAGCAGGATCAGGGGACAAATAAAAAAAGCCGTCTCGGCAAGGGACTTATCCTCGCCCTGGTGGGACTTGCAGGAGTAGTCGGAGGAGGCAAACTCGTAGTCTATACAGCTACAGCTATAGCCGAGTCTTTCGGCATCGACCAGACCCTCATCGGTCTTACCATCGTCGCTATAGGGACTTCACTTCCGGAGCTTGTCACCAGCGCAGTTGCGGCAGTAAAAGGAGAAACCGACATCGCTGTAGGAAACGTTGTCGGCTCCAATCTGTTCAATATACTCTTCGTGCTGGCTCTCTCAGTTATAGTGAACCCCATAACTGTACAGTACATTTCACTTATAGACAGTCTGATACTTACAGGAGCAAGCGCCCTTGCTCTTGTGGTCCTCGCTGTATCGAGGAAGCTCAACAGGATCTGGGGCCTCATCTTTATCGCTCTTTACGCTGCATATACAGTCTACATCCTTATGCGCTGAGGTCTTTACGGCCGCATGAGAACATCATGTCTGTCACTTTTTGAAATAAGGCCCGAGCATGGCTCTGAGCCTTTTTTTCGTCCTGCGGTATACGGTCCTTACTGTGGCATAGTTCATACCTGTCATTTCAGATATCTCCTTCAGCGTATATCCGTCTCTTCCGTGAAGCACGAATATAGCAGACTCGCTCCTTCTCATACTGAACAGCGCCCTGTACACGGCCTGGTCTGTTTCTTCTTTTTCCAGGACCTTAGACTGATCATTCTTCATTTTTTTCATTGCCCTGAACTGGTATGCCTCAAATATCCTTCTGCCTTCCTCCGTATCAACGCTTATGAATCTCTTTCTGGAAGCGCCTTTCTTTTCCCAGTACTTTCTGGCTTTGTTTCTGGCTATTCCCATGAGCCAGGGCCTTAGTTTTTCCTCATCCTTCAGCTTTCCGATCCCGGAATAAGCGGTGATGAAGATATCCTGCATGATGTCCTCCATATCATCTTCAGGTATTCCGTACCTGTGCAGTATGACGTCAGTCCTTCTGTAGGTCCTGCAAAGTCTGTCCAGCAGTTCATCCCTCTTCGTCATTCAGATCCTCTTCCTCTCCTTCTTCTTCTGGGGAAGAGGATTCTTTTCCGTATTCAAACACATCTTCATAACATCTCAGTTCATGCATGTCGCAAAACCGGAACAGTGAATCTATTATTCCTTTTATCTCATTTCTGTCTGCAGTCAGAGCTGATCCCGGGCTGCCTCCTTTGATTATATAGTCCATACTTATGCCAAGCTCATCTGAGATACGAACAAGTGTCTCAAGGGACATCCCCTTTACCCCTGTTTCAATATCAGCTACGAATCTGGGAGTTAACTCGATTTTTCCGGCAAGCTCTTCACGGGTGATCTTCAGCGCTTCTCTGCGTTTTCTGATCCTTATCCCAATGTCACTTTTATTCATTACTGTCCTGCCTGCTTTTTCCATCATGACTGCCTCCTCTTTATCTGATCAGATCCCAGTGCGGCTAAGGCTGCCTTTATTCAATGTAACCTTAAATCACGAATTAAAATAATATATAAAGAAGCTTAATTAAATGCTCTGGCAGTTCATAATTAGCCCCCTGACAGTTCATGTATGCGCCGGATATCCGTTATTCTGCCGGAAAAACATATACAGTGAAACAAAAGACCTTTCCAGAGGAACATATATATGTATAGCATTTTGTAAACTGGTACTTACTGTCATTGATTGAAAGGAGAGAACACGAATGTATGATGTAAGTGATGCTGTCAGACATTTTGCGAGAAACCTGAGATTCGTCAGAGAACTGACAGGAATGAGCCAGACTTCCTTCGCCGAAAGTCTTTTCGTCGCGCGAAGCAGTTATTCTGACTATGAAAGGGGCCTGAGATTCCCGGATGTATCTGTCATAATGCTCATCTGTGAAAGGTACGGTCTCAACATCAACACGATTATCTACGGGACCAGAGCACAGCTGGAAACAGAATTCTTCAAGACTGAAGAACTGTACGAGGACAGTTCCCTCATGATAGAAATGTATGACATGCTGGATCCGTATCTCAAGGGTATCGTTATCGAACACACCTTCAACCTTCTTGAGAATCACGCCTATTCCTCTATACTGAAAAAAGAGAAAGAGCATCTGCCCCTGCCCCGTATCCCTGCCTCCCATTTTCACATGTCAGGAATGATATCTGAAGACAGCGGAGCCGGTTCAGCAAACGGATACGACGGATCCGACATCCATGCCGAATCAGATCCTGATGATCTTCTTGCCCCGTATGATGAAGATTCTTGCCGTGAACTTCTTAAAACAGTAAGGCGGCTGAAAACAAGAGTGCGCCCTAAATAGATCTAAAAAGACCTGCGCATCCGCCGGATGTGCAGGTCGCTGTATACAGAACTCTTTCAGCCTGAAACTATGCGGTCAGTTCTTTTTTTCGGCAGGAACGATGAACACATCTGCCTTTTCGCTGACCTTTTTCTCGAATTCAGTAATAAGTCTCTCCCTGTTTTTCACATTGCCGGTCTCGCCCATGACTACCTGCTTTATGCTGTGTTTATCCACCAGATCAAGCAGTGTCCTCATGATATTATCCGACCTTACAACAGTCAGATTAGCACCATATTCAATGGCTTTATCGTACAGGTAATCCAGAGCCTCCCCGTCTTCAGAGCCGTCCAGCAGTTTATTATCTGCAGGTGCCACATGAATTATGAAAAGCTCGCCGCCGTTTTCATCTGTAAGATCGTGCCCGTATTTCATCAGTCTGTCACAGGTTTTCTGCTGAGTGACACAGACCATAACATTACTCATTATTCTGATCCTTTCAAGTCATTACGTTATTTGCCTGCCGAAAAAGGCCGTGCCCGTTTATTATACAATATATATTTTCCATTTTCCATATAAAGATATAACGCGTACCGGCACCGGGATCTATGGTATAATCCAGTCATGAGAGACAGGACGATACTGCATTGTGATATGAACGGATTTTTCGCATCGGTAGAGCTTTTAGACCATCCGGAGCTTTTGGATAAACCTATGGCCGTGTGCGGAAATCCGGAGAACAGACACGGGATCATATTAGCGAAGAACGAGATCGCAAAAGGCTTCGGGATAGTGACGGCAGAGACTCTCTGGCAGGCCAGAAAGAAATGCCCTCATCTTGAAGTCGTCCCGCCGCATCACGAAAAATACAAGTATTACAGCGTCCTGATCAACGGCATATATCAGCGCTACACCGATCTGGTGGAGCCCTTCAGCATAGACGAATCATGGCTGGATGTCACAGGAAGCAGAAAACTTTTCGGTGACGGCAAAGCTATCGCAGACGAGATAAGAGCGACCGTAAAAAAGGAATTCGGCCTCACCCTTTCTGCCGGCGTATCTTTCAATAAGATCTTCGCGAAAATGGGAAGTGAATATAAAAAGCCGGACGCCACCACTGTCATAAGCAGGGATAATTATAAAGACCTGCTCTGGCCCATGCCTGTAGAGGAAATGTTCTTCGTAGGAAGCGCCACTGCGGATAAACTGCGCCGGGCGGGAGTTGCCACCATCGGAGATCTGGCCTGCAGTGATCCTCTCATGCTCCAGGGTCTCCTGGGAAGACAGGGCAAAATGCTCCACAGTTATGCCAACGGCCTTGATGATTCACCGGTAGCACCTTCTGATCAGAAAAGACTGATAAAATCTGTGGGAAACAGCATCACCTTTGCCAGAGACCTTTCCGGTGAGACTGATCTGAAAACTGCCGCAGTCTCCCTTGCAGACACTGTGGCAAGCCGCCTGAGAAAATACCAGCTGAAAGCATCAGGCGTAAAGGTGGATATAAAGGATCCTTCACTTAAAGTCATATCCCGGCAGAAACAGCTGGATTCTGCCACCAATGAAACAGATGTCATCTTCAGGGAGGCCATGGACATAATAAAAAGCTCATGGAAAATGGATTCTCCTGTAAGGCTCCTTTCCATAACCGGTATAAACTTATGCGACGAAGATGAGGAGGTGCAGCTTTCCATGTTCGACACTAAAAAAGAGACAGATGAGAAAGCCGGCAGAATAGATGCTGCCATGGATAAGATAAGAGAAAAATACGGGAAGAAGGCCATAACCTTCGGCAGCATAATAAACAAGGATATCGGCATAAGCCGGGACAAAAACAAGACCGAAGACTGAGTCTCCGGTCTCTTCTGTATCTTGAAAGTATGTCGGCAAGTGTTATAAGGCGTTTGTCCACAGGGTTGTCC
>CAMCER010000083.1 GCA_945873875.1 uncultured Clostridia bacterium | reverse complement strand
ATCAGAGCGTTGAACTGAGCTTCAGACATCCTGTCCCTTACCGGAACAGAAGATGGGATAGTCACAGGAAACGGAATCCCCTCATGCATTATTATCTGCCTGTAAAACATATCTATCGCAACAGAACGGGGAAGGCCGATCCTTTTCAGGATAGCTTCCGCCTGCTGTTTGACATCCTGCTGTATTCTCGCATTAACATTTGCAGTTTTCGTAGCCATCTTCGCACCGCCTTTCAAACTGATTTGGTTTATGAAATTATACGCTATTGTGTTTCTATTTGCAACACATATGCTTATTATCATATCAAAAAGGCCTGACAGCTAACTCTTTTCACAACTGTTGATCCTATTTTAACAAATCAACAGCCTCCCGTCGCCCTGATACCTGTCTGAATTTCCGACAGCACAAAATTCCGGCAAAACAAAAAAACCACCGACGCAATACGCCAGTGCTTCTCATCTATAATGCATCAGTTTCCGGACTGCTCCAGTTCTTCCTTCACAGTCATGATCGCTTCTTTATAGTTCTCTACTGAGACTACGCCGGGGACGGCGTATTTTTCCAGCACGAAGAACGGAACTACGCGAACTCCGTTTCTGGCAGCTTCCTTTTCTTCTATGACCACCTTGCCCCGAAATTCCGTCGAGTCCAGGACGGACTTCACCTCGTCAGGGTCCAGACCGCAGGATACGCCGATCTCCTGGAGAACAGACTTATCGGCAAGCTCTTTGCTTTCCGCCAGATAAGCGTGGAACAGAGCATCGATAACTCTGTCTGCCAGTTCAGGGTCATCGCTGGCCTTGGCCGCGCCGGAACCTTCTGCCTGAGCCGGCTCTGAGTTGCCGGACGGGTCGAAACCGCTGGACGGATAGCACTTGCTCTGGGCCAGTTTAGTCAGCCTGTGAGCATCCATGGTGTTTGTTGAGCGGGCGGCCGCGTAATTGAACTCCAGGCCTTCTGCTCTTCCCATCTGTGTGATCTCATCTATCTTGGCCGCAGCTTCCTCGTCGGAAAGGCTGTACTTGGCCGCAAACCTGGTGAGTGTATCGCCTTCAGCATGTTCGGGCGCGTATGGCTCCAGCTGAAAAGCCTTCATCCGAAGCTGGACCTCGCCGGGCTGGATCCTGCCGGCCTCTTCCAGCTGTGCGATGGCTTTTTTCATCCTCGTCTCCCCTATGTAGCAGTACGGACACGCAAAGTCCGACCAGAATATGATCTTCATATCTTTATCCTCCTTAAGCTGCACCGGGCGGACCGCTATTTCACTGTCACTTTTATGACTTTGGCCGGTCCGTTCTGAGCGAAGACAAACACATTGCATGTCCCTTTCTTCAGGCCTTTTATCACGCCTTTGAAAGTCACTGAGCAGACAGCCGGCTTCGATGTCTCATAGCGTTTGCCCAGTATGGTCTTTACTTTATAACCCTTTACTTTTGATGCTTTCACGCAGGCAGCTTTGATCCAGGCCTTTGCGCCCTTCTTCAAAACGACCTTGCTGACAGTCCTGTATTTGCCGCCTCTTCAGCGATTATATTGCCCGGGGTCTGACGGAAAATGTCAGTCAGGGCAGTCTTCAGAGCAGATGTTTCAGCCATGGGTCTACCCCTTTCTGATAAGCGAATATCGCTTTTTAATGTGATCTGATATGTAAATTCTACCCGCAAGGGCAGATGGGGTCAAGCGGGATGGATCGGCTGCAGCCGATTACTTCATTTTGACAAACTCGAAATATTAAGGTATATTTAAGGCAAGAAGGGCGCTGCCGACAGACGGCTAGCCCGGTTTATTGGTTAAAATAACCGCAACCTGGTGCCTCAGGGCGGTTATTTCTTTATGTAAGACAGGAGCATGATCATCAGCGTCGTAAGCGACAAGCTTAGATACATTGCTTCAAATACACTCATCAGCATCACCCCCTTTCGAGGGCACTGCACCCTCAAGGATGAGGGCTAACCGCCTGCCGCTTACGGCAGCACCTACTCAATTATATACTAAAAGCGACACTTTTAAGTGCCGCTTGTTCAGACGATTGGACTGAATTTCCGGAGACGAAAGGCTCTCGGTTTTTATTCCTCAACCGGATCATAACTCCCTCCATAACGCCTCATGACCAGGTCTCTGAAGCGCTCTCCACTGTAATGATAGTCGCGTTTCCCGTTTATCCTCATAGAAGTGATCCACCTGTAATTCGCATCGTAGTTAGCGTCTGTAAGATAAAGCACGCCGTCTTCGATATATCTTCCCAGCCTTTCACCGTCCCACATGAAGGCCCGCTGATTATAGTTCAGAGCAGAGATCACGCTTTTGTCAGTCAGCCTGCTGAAACAGGAAATCGGATTATCTGTAAACATGCGCTTCAAAGCAGCTGTCATAAGATCATCATCTTTATAGACATCGAATACACACCAGGCGATGTAATTTGACATATCATATATCTCGTCCTTTTTTACGTCTACGGCATATACCGTGAACCTGGTGGCAAAATTGACGAACTGGATACATTTTTTTCTTCTGACATAAAAGATCTTGCCGCCCCATTCGAAGAGCCCGTCACCCTGCTCCCTGCCTAAAACGGCAGCGCCAAGTTCCTTTTGAGGCGGTTCCATTTCCTCCGGCATCTGGACGCCGAAGCGGTCTATGGTTTTTTTAGTAAGATAAATTATCATGGTCTTTATCTATCCCTCTACCGGTCCAAGTTTCGAAGCATTACCTGCTATATCGAACACGGCTTTTTCTGACTCGTCCACCAGAGCTTTTTCGATCTTGCAGATGAACAGGTATCCGCAGTCTTCTCCGATATCGTAGGTATCCTGCAGCCTGCACATGAGTGCCACTCTGCTGTGCACAGGGATCTGCACGTCGAAGCCCTCAACAGGCATCATCTCGATGCCGTACTTGGCGGCTTTGTCCACATCCTTTCCGCTGCATTTTCCGCAGGCCATGGTCTGCTCCGCGATGGCTTCTCCCGGTATGGTTATGGCCCCTTCGCCGGTCTTTAAAAGCCGCTGGGTTGTATGTTTTCCCTTGCCTGCCTCAAAGCAAATGATGCCGTGCTTCAGCGACAGGAATGTGTAAAATGATATAGGTGCCAGATTAGTGGTGCCGTCGTCTTTTCTGGTGCACATGTTGGCAACAGGACAAGGCGCCGTCATATGTTTTGCCTGAGCGGCAGTTACTTCTTTCATGGGTATTCCTCCTTTTGGTTTTATTATATAGAGTCGGTTTCGTTTTGACAAACGTGAAGTATTGCGGCATCAGGGCGGTTATCTCTTTATATATGGGCGCAGTCACTTCCTGGCGCAGGCAACTATAGCTATGATGATGATCATAGGGATTATCATTATCGGATATTCGATCATCACCGCGATTCCGATGATAACAGTCAGGAAAAGCAGCATAGCGCACCTCCTTTACGTCCTCTCTTCTTCTTTCTCCATACGATTCCTCAGCACGCTTCCGAGGATCAGCACCAGAATGTCATCCAGCGGGCCGGGATAAAAGTCGACAGGAGACAAAACATACACAATCATCAGGATAAGTATCAATGTTCTCATTTCACACCCCCCTTTCACTCCAGTCACTGACTGAAGATCCAAAGTGCATTGCTTATCTTTTGGCTATATTTTACCGGCTGGAGAGGCGCCGTGACATCGCAGGATGTGCGGAAAAGATAAGAAAATAACCGCAGATTTTGCGGTAGGCGCTGCCGACAAACGGCTAGCCTTTAGAGAATGGTTGTATGAAAACGACAATAAAAAAGAGCCTTTTCAGCTCCATTCCTAGCAAAGAGAACAACATGGTGCGCCCCATTTGCTGCCATTTCTGGCGGGCTTCGCATCCGGCGCCCAACCAGTATAGAGGTATAGTCTGGAGATGTATTACGGGCTAATCTATCATTCCTACCCGCTTGGCCGGATGCGTATATTTGACCGGATCTTCGTTCCACAGGAATCCGATTATTTAACCAGAGATCCGAATGTTTTCTTTTATGGTTTTATTTTACCGGCAGAAGAGGCGCCGTAACATCGCAGGATGCGCGAAAAAGAAAAGAAAAACCCCGCAACTAGTGCGGGGAAAAAGGATTATAAACCTCTGAATCAATTACTTTAAAGCTTTCAGAAGGTTTTATGGATTTTATTTTTCTATTCTCTACAGTTTCAAAAGCACCTCGTCAACAGCCAGCATATCATCAAGAGATTCATCATGGATTTTGACATAAAAGGAGTTTAATACAAAACTAGCAAATGAAGGCTAATTATATCCCTTCCCCCATATACTCATTCCACCGGTGTGGCCAGTTTTTTCGTGAATCTTTCTATCAACTATTTGTATCCTTCCCTTTTTTAAGTCATGATGATAAACATATTTTGAGGGTAGTTTTCCTTTTTTTATAGTTTTAATTTCACTTTTAGTAAATAATTTTCTGTATTTTTTCTTCTTGATTTTCTTCTTTAGTTTTTTGTTGAGCCACTTATATTGTTGCTCTATTGACTTGTCACATAAATTGTTTGGTAGTTGCATATTCATTTTCGAATCGAAGTCCGGAACCACACCTTTCACACCATTAGGTATATCTCTTTTCATTACATACTTAACATTTGTTTCAGGATGGGTTTTTCCTAACAGGTCCTGATTGATAGTATCAGTTTTCTTGCAGTATCCTGCAACTCTTTTCAATGTGCCTGTTACTTCGGCACCATTATCTGTGACTTTCACAGTATTGCTGATTATTTTTTCAAATTCTTTGCCTGTCTCAGTAATTGAATTGAAAAAACCACTCACTCTCTTAGCCGCCAGCTTAAAATCGTCTGCATGTTTGATGTGTTTTAAGGCTCCAACTACAGGTATAACACCGATCGCGTCAACTCCCAATTTTACGAGAAAATAATCTCCCTTTCCCCAATGAGATATATCATAAGACAAGTCTCTAATGTCCAAAGGA
>CAMCER010000082.1 GCA_945873875.1 uncultured Clostridia bacterium | reverse complement strand
ATGCCGTCGCCGCCAGTATCACTACTGAGGCGATGATGAGCATGGCCTTATGCTTAAGGGCCCATTCTGCCAGCTGTCTGTATTTCTCTATTATGGGGCTCTGCTGTGAAAGGAAGCTCTTCTCACGGATATTACGGAGCATGCCCCGCGACATGGCAGGTATGAGGGTCAGTGCGACTATAAGGCTTGCTGTAAGTGAATAACCTACTGTCAGCGCCATGTCTGTGAATATCTGTTTCGTCATTCCGTCGACGAAAACGATAGGTATGAATACGCTTATGGTAGTCAGTGTGGATGCGGTTATAGCACCTGTCACCTGAGATGCTCCCGCCATGGCTGCTTTCATGGCGCTCATCCCCGACGAACGCAGTCTGTAGATATTTTCTATGACTACGATGGAGTTGTCTACAAGCATACCGATACCCACGGCAAGGCCTGCCAGCGATATGACATTTAATGTGACGCCTGAAAAATACATAAGGACAATGGCGAAAGTGACACTTATCGGAATACTTAAGGCAGTGATAAATGTCGGCCTTATGTCTCTCAGGAAAAACAGCAGTATAAGTATCGCAAGTATCGCGCCTAAAAGAAGATTCTCAAGCACGTTATGTATCACGATGTTGATATACTGTCCCTGGTCTGAAAGGACCGAGAATTTCAGCCCTTTGTTCTCCTTTTCCAGAGCAGACATCCTGTCTCTGATGTTATCTGCCACTTCAGCCGTTCCGTATCCCGACTGTCTGGTCATGGAGATGAGTATGCCGTCTTCTCCGTTTATCCTGGCGTAAACATCACCGCTGGTGTCAGTCCTTTCAACTGAAGCGATATCCTTTAGCCTGATAGTCCCGCCGCCGGAGGATCCCATGTCAAAGAGTATAAGGTTTCTCAGTTCCTTTACGCTTTTTATTTTGTCCCCTACGCTGACCAGGACCTTGGTATTTTTCTTGTTATCCAGTCCGTCATCCACATATCCTGCAGGCATTGAAAAGTCCTGAGCCTGAAGTATCTGTGACACCATGGCAGGCGTTATGACTCCTGTAAGGTCTGCGCTGTCAAGAGCCGCCTGTTTTTCTGATTCGATAGCCGCAAGCTGGGCCGTCAGCTGATCTGCAGTAGACTGGAGGAACCCCTTCCCTGCATCTGCCATGCTGTCCCCGAAGCTGCTTAAGCCCTGGATATTTCCGTTTTCCAGCATTTCAAGTGCCTCGTCGATGGCATCGATAGTATTGTTCACATCTGTTATCTGCGAAACAGTATCGGCAAGATCGGATTTACTTATGCCCATCTGCTCAAGAGCGCTGTAAGCCGTCTGTATAGCAGTCTGGTTCCTCACATAGGTCTGGTTCTGTGCAAGGATAGCCGCTATCTCCACGTCGGTCTTTCCGGGATTCTGTTTTCTCACCTGATTCTCTATGGCCTTGTTGGCATCCTCAAGTGAAGATATGAGATCGTAGTTCTGGTTTATAGCAGATGAATTATCACGGAGCTTAACAAGCTGCTGCCGCTGCTGCTTCAGCCTCTTCTTCGCAGATTCGATCCGTGCGTTTGTCTCTTTTTCCGCATCGCCTAAAGCCGCCTGTCCCTGAGCCAGAGTCGCCTGTCCGCCTTTGACGGCAGAAATGCCTGAACTGAGCTGGGATGAGGCATCGTCCATGGACGAAAGGATCTTATCGCTTATCTCCCCGTTTATCTTATCTATCTTCTTTTCATCCAGAGTCACTTTTACGAATTTATCGATAAGGCCTGTGGTGTTTACTGAAGCAACACCTTCTGTACCTTCCAGTTTTTTCGTGATGGTTTCTTCAACAAAATCAGAAAGGTCTGCGTTGTCCTTGTCCTTCATGCTCACCGCAGCTACAGTGACAGGCATCATCTCAGGATTCAGCTTGAGTATCATGGGTTTTCCCACAGACTCGTCCCACATGCCTGATATCAGATCTATCCTGTCCCTCATATCCATTGAGACTGTATCCATGTCAGTGTCCGTCTCAAATTCTATGGCAACTGTTGAAAGATTATCACTGGAATATGAAATGATGTTCTGTACATTATCAAGAGATGCCAGCTGCTGTTCCAGCGGTTTAGTCACTTCATTCTCGACTTTTTCAGGTGTTCCTCCCTGATATGATGTAGTGACCAGAGCATATGGGAGTTCAATGTCCGGGAACAGTTCAGGTGTCAGTTTGGTAAAAGAAACATAACCAAAAACAAGGACAAGTACTACTGCCACAAAAATAGTCACCGGTTTCTTCACACTGAACTTTGCTAACATCTTTCCTCCTTGCTCAAGGCCTATATTATAATACAAAACATGCGCTCAGGCAAAACCTTCGCGCATGCTGTATTTCAGTCTTTTTTCGGGCATCAGAGAACTTTGCTGAAAAAGTTCTTCGCGCGCTCGCTTTTAGTGTGGTCAAAGAGTTCTTCAGGACTTCCCTGCTCGACTACCACACCTTCGTCGATGAACAGGATCCTGTCGGCAACTTCTCTGGCGAATCCCATCTCATGAGTCACTATGACCATGGTCATACCGCCTTCAGCCAGATTTTTCATTACATCCAGCACCTCGCCTACCATCTCAGGGTCAAGAGCAGATGTAGGTTCATCGAAGAGCATTATCTCAGGATCCATAGCAAGCGCTCTTGCTATAGCTGCTCTCTGCTTCTGACCTCCGGAAAGAGCCGGCGGGTAAACATCGAATTTATCCGAAAGACCCACTCTGGTGAGAAGCTCCTTTGCCGTCTTCTCAGCATCTTCCTTCGACATTATTCCTGTCTGGACCGGTGCCAGAGTAACGTTATCAAGAGTAGTCATATGAGGGAAAAGATTGAAGTTCTGGAATACCATCCCAAGCTTCTGACGGACTTTATTCAGATCCACGCCTTTTTCGTTTATCTGAAGCCCGTCAAGCATTATCTTTCCGCTGGTAGGTTCCTCAAGAAGGTTGAGGCACCTTAGGAATGTGCTCTTTCCCGATCCTGAAGGACCTACTACACAGACTACTTCTCCGTCCTTTATAGTTTCTGTTATACCTTTCAGCACCTGAAGGTCGCCGAAGGATTTATGAAGATCAACTACGTCTATCACCTACAGCCATCCTCCTTTCTGCATATGCCACTATTCGTGAGAGAGGAACAGTAAGGCAGATATAAACAATCGCGACTCCAAGGTAAGCTTCCCAGAACTTATATCCCATGCTTGCCCATAAAACGCCTTTTCTCGTTATCTCTTCTATTGCTATGACTGAAAGAACCGCGGTCTCTTTTATCAGTGTTATAAATTCATTTCCCATTGCAGGCAGGATGATACGAATAGCCTGAGGGATTATAACAAAGCGCATGGTTTTTCCCTGGGAAAGACCAAGAGATCTGGCCGCTTCAGTCTGTCCGCTGTCTACCGCCTGCAGACCGGCTCTTATGATCTCGGCCACATAGGCAGAACTGTTGATGCCGCAGGCGATGATGCCCACCAGCACGCCGGTCCCGCGCCAGGTGAAATCTACACCGAAGCCCTGTATCAGCGCAGGTACGCCGTTATACCATATAAGGGCCTGCACCAGCAGAGGTGTGCCTCTGAGTACTTCGACGTATACTGAACCTACGGCGCGCAGCACTTTCAATTTTGACATCTTCATGAGCGCCACCAGCAGCCCCAGCAAAACGCCGAATATTACGGCAAATACCGTGATCTCCAGAGTCGTGGTCACACCGGTAAATGCCTTTTGTATGCCGGTAAGATAATCCAATTGCGAATCCTCCTCGCTTCAAACTGAAAAGGTTTGCGCGCAGCAAACCTTTCCATACAGAATCTTATGCTCTATATCAGTACTATTTTACGCCTACGATCTCCCATTTGTCGCAGAGTTCTTTATACTTGCCGTTTTCTTTCAGGTTAGCAAGACCTTCGTTGATCATATCAAGAAGTTCCTTGTTATCCTTCTTTACAGCGATACCGAACGGGTCGGAATCAAGAGCTTCGCCTACGACTTTGAGCTTGTCTTCTGCTTTTGCTACATATGATTCAGTTACAGGTTTGTCATTGATGACAGCATCGATCGTACCTGTTTCCAGATCCTTGAACGCCACGTCAAGTCCGTTGTAAGTTTTCACATGCTTGATCTGTCCTGCTTTTTTCAGATCGTTGGCTTTCTTTGCTCCTGTAGTACCGATCTGTACGCCGACGATGTCGTCCTTGCCAAGGTCGTCAACAGATTTTACTTCTTTATTATCTGCAGCTACTGCTACTACGAGTCCTGAAACATAGTATTCATCTGAGAAATCTACTTCTTTCTTTCTCTCATCAGTAATTGAAAGACCTGATGCTACTATATCCGTGTTTCCTGCTTTAAGAGCCGGAACGAGTCCGTCAAACTCCATGTTTTCCCATTCAACTTCGAAATTCTGATCTTCAGCGATAGCGTTGATCAGGTCATAGTCGAATCCTGTAAGCTCGCCTGATTCTTCATCAGTAGTATCAAACGGCGGGAAAGTCGGTTCCATAGCCGCTTTATAAGCGCCATTGCCTCCACATCCTGTAGTTGCAAACGCGATACCCAGCGCCATGATCAGTGACATTGCGATGACTATAGCAGTCTTCATAGATTTTTTCATTTTCACTCCTCCAATAAAACAATATTTCGTATTAAAACGCAAGTAATATAATACACTAAAACCAGTGCTTTTAGCAAGTGTCATTGTCTTGCTCTGGCCAGTTCTATTGATTCCTTGCCGGTCATATGCTCGATAGTTATCTCAAAGCATTCCATCACTTTGAACATTTTATCCATCTCGTGCATGTAGCCTTCTTTATTGTCCGGCGCGAACCTTTCGCCTATCATAAGCGCGACTCTTCTTCTCTCCTCATCATCTTCGATGATCCTGGCTTTTCCGAAAACTATGACGCTCCTGTAGTAAGTAGTCACACGCTCCTAAACCAGATCATCTTTTTC
>CAMCER010000081.1 GCA_945873875.1 uncultured Clostridia bacterium | reverse complement strand
TTCTTCCTCATTTTCTTTTCCAGTCTGGCCGCTTGCTCTTCATCGTAGGCTTCTTCAGCCTTTTCTATGAGAGACATCATGTCGCCCATGCCCAGGATCCTGTTAGCCAGTCTCTCCGGGTGGAAAGGCTCAAGAGCGTCCGTCTTTTCACCTGTACCGATGAACTTGATAGGTCTTCCTGTGACTTTCTTGGCTGAGAGAGCCGCGCCGCCTCTGGAGTCACCGTCCATCTTGGTCATGATTATGCCGTCGATTCCCAGTCTTTCATTGAATCCTTCAGCTGCGTTCACCGCATCCTGACCGGTGAGAGCATCAACCACCAGAAGTATCTCATGAGGCCTTACTGCCTTCTTCATCCTGACCAGCTCTTCCATGAGTTCTTCATCGATCTGCAGCCGGCCTGCTGTGTCGACTATGAGGACATCGTAGCCCTTCAGCTCGGCTTCCTTCATGGCGTAAAGAGCGATCTTTTCAGGTTCTTTGCAGTCTCTCATGGTGTATACCGGAGTGTCTGCAGCCTGACCTACGACTTCCAGCTGATCTATGGCAGCCGGTCTGTATATATCGCATGCGCAAAGCATAGGTTTCTTGCCGTTTTTCTTAAGGTATGATGCCAGTTTGCCCGCTGTGGTGGTCTTACCTGTTCCCTGCAGACCCACCAGCATGAGAACAGTGAATCCTCTGGGTGAATAGGTCAGCTTGCTGCCTGCTCCGCCCATGAGCTCTGTCAGTTCGTTATTTACTATCTTTATTACCTGCTGATCAGGTGTGAGACTCTTCAGCACTTCTTCACCGAGAGCCTTTTCTTTTACACTTGCGACGAACTCTTTTACGACTTTGAAGTTGACGTCTGCTTCCAGGAGAGCCAGCTTGACCTGCCTCATGGCGTTATCTATATCTGATTCAGTAAGAGTTCCCTGACCTTTCAGTCCTTTGAACACATTCTGGAGTTTTTCGGATAATCCTTCAAATGCCATCTGTTACCTCTTTTTTATCTTTTTAAGTATCGTCAGTATTATCATGGCTGTGATCATTTCCCAGCCTCACTTTCTTTATATGCCATCTTACAGTCACTCTTCAAGACTGTCTATGGCTTTACGTATCTTCTGCAGCCTTTCCATGACCGCTTTATCACCGCTGCATATCTGCATAAGCTCATCTATGGTCTCATCGGTCATCTCTATGACGTTCCGGCTTTCTTCAAGCCTTCCTGCCAGCTTCAGTCTTTCTTCGTATGACCTGAGCGCCTTCTCTGCTTTTTTCAGAGTGTCATGGACAGCCTGTCTGCTTATCCCAAGCTCTTCAGCGATCTCTGCCAGAGAGAAATTCTCTTCATGATAAAGCTTGATGACTTCCTGCTGGCGGGATGTCAGCATCTGTCCGTAAAAGTCGAAAAGCAGGTTCACTTCAGCTGTGATCTCCACAGCTTCCGGTTTTTTCTTTTCTGTTGCTTTCCTTTTTACCTCAGCCATGGCCGCCTCCGATTGACAAGTCTTTTTACTTGACACCTGTGTATTTTACAACACGACAAAAGCCCTGTCAAGTCTTTTTACTTGGCAGGGCTTGCTTTATGAGTTCCTTTTTTCTTCGTTATATTCTCTCCTTTGATTTCTATGCATGTGGTGTCACAACCCGTGTCTCACTTTTTCGCCGCACTCCATTCACTATTATTCATCATTTCCCTCATAGTCATCTGGCTCTGGCGAATCAATAGTCATCTGCTTATTGATATCCTTAACTTTTATTGACATAACATAATGCACCTTTTCAGATTTTTTCTTATTGTATTCTATATCTGCAATCCATTTTTGATTTGTTATATACCCATCTTCATTGATAACTATTTTTATAGTAAGATCTACGTTGGCATGATTAAAAAGTGCTGCACTCTTTTCATCCAGAGATGGATATACCCTTGCAATTGCATCCGAATCTGTGAGGTTCTCTTCAAGAATCGTTTTTGCACATTCCTTTTTGGCTTCGAATATGCATACTCTCCGATTTGATTCCTTCTTCAGTTCTGTACTTTCAAAATCATTAGCATTCAATTCCGTGCCTCTCGCTGTATCAATATTAAACATCCTTAAAGCCGTTGTTTTTCCAATTCTGTATTTATACCTTATTGTTTGACCATCAAGCGTAGAACTATAGTAAATAACCCCCTGATAAAACACAGATGTATTATCAGTTATCTGAAGCTCACGGTCACGTTGAACTGCTTCAAATGCTATATCCCCATCCTGATTCACTACCTTTACCCGATCTTTAAGTTTATGCGCTTTTCCATCCAATACTTTACCCGTGACTGTTTTATCAATGGTCATACTTGTTGCAGAAGCCATATGTTGGCAGGAATCCTCATATATTGAAAAGACATCTGATTTATCATATTCACAAGCGATAAGCATTATTGCTATTACCAGTACGATTACTACTATTATTGATCTTCTCATTATTATGCACTCCTCTTGAACTCTCTATTTGTTATTTCAATATTCCTTTCTTCCACGTGAAGTAGCCTGAGACGGAATAAACGCAGCCGTCTCCGAAAACCTGATAGCCCAACCTGATTTTGTACTTTTTCCTCGTTTTTTTATTTGCTTTTTTGTTGTACTTTACATCCGTAGAACTGTCATGATAAGGATATGAAAATGTATCTCCTCCATTAATGTGATCATGTCTACATTTCTCTATCTTACATCTCTTTTCTTTCGGGTTATAATGCAGAACCGCTCCGATACTGCCATGTAGCCTCTCATAAGCAACTGGATCCTTGGTTGAAAACAGCGCCCCATAGCATCTGAACGTGAACGTTCTAAATTTCCCTTTTTCCCTGTACGTTTCAGTTGTATAGCCAGTAATCCTGACCGCACACAGTCCCCTATCTGTTAAGTTTACAATTCTAGTAATTGTTTTGCGGAAATATTTTACGCGCTTATGACCTGACAAATCGGTATGGTTTATTGAATCATTCCCACAGTATGCATACAAATTCCAGCTTCCTTCATTGGTATTTTCCCCTCTGTACGAATCCTGTGTTGTGAACCTTCCTAACGCAGGGTCATAGTATCTGGCATTCAGATAATACTCTCCAGTATCTCCATCATAAATGCCTCCTGTGTAGCATATCTCATTGTCAAAGTCAGAATCTTCACCTGCAGATGTCTCTCCGAAATCGGTATATGTATAACTTGCAGCTGCAGCTCCGCTGTCATCCAGTATATTGACGGTGCTTCCTCTCATGTCTTTGGTATAGGTGTAATACTCATCTGATCCTTCTATCTCTCTTCCGGATGCTATCACGCTTCCTTCAGGGCTCATGATATTGAATGATGTGATCTTAGTCTCTATCGGGTCTTCTTCGTCGCTTTCTGTTCCTGATTCAGTCCCGTCGCCTTCGCCTTCTTCAGGCTGGATGGATATATCGCTCTCAGTGTAAAGGACGTTTCCTCCCATGTAGTAATATCTGGTATTGTCCTCACCTTCCGCCTTGGATATCCGCTGGCCTTCCCCAGTATACTCGCATGTCTGATCTACCGATACTTCGTTATCCTTAGTCACAGTGCAGCCTGTCATCATATTGTTCGGATCATAGATGCAGGTCTTCTCTTCACCAGTCACAGTATCTGTCTGGGATACGAGATTACCATTCTTATCATACTCGCTTTCAATCTCTGACACAGTACCTCCATCTTCAGTCACAGTCATTCCTGTGAGCTGATCGAGAGAGTTATACGTGTATTCTGTTACGTTATCTCCCGCTGTCATGCTCAGCCTGTTTCCTACAGAGTCATATGTGTATTCAGTCCTTATTGTATCTCCGTCAGGCTGTGAAGTGATCTCTGTTGCCGTGAGTCTGCCAAGTGAGTCGTACTCATAATCCCTTATCTCATCTACTCTTTCTTCTTCATCTGCAGGGAGGCTGTTAGTCCGTTCTTCCCTTATTATGTTCCCTGCCTTGTCGTAGGTAAGAGCATATGACTCGAATACTTCGCTTCCTGTGCTGTCAGAGTATCCCATGGATGTGACTCTGCCAAGATCATCATAACTGTATTGGCAGCTGATGTAGTCTGATCCTCCACTTGCGAAATCACGGTAGTCTCTCTTTTCTGTTATCATACCATACTGATCATAGAAATACTGTCTGAGCAGTTCTTCATCATTTCCAATGACAGCCTTTATCTGTGAAAGTCTGTTGTAACTATCATAGATGTATCTAAGGCCTGTGACTGAATATACTGAAGACAGTACCGGAGGATAATCGATAGCCGATATCCTGCCCTGACTGTCATAATGATATGTGATCGTCCTTTCGGAAAGGTCGCTGGCAGAGGGCATTTCAGAGCCGTATACTTCTGCTTCAGATATCTTCCTTCCAAGACCGTCATAGCCGAAACTGTCGTACCTGAACATCACTATGCCGCTTCCTTCTTTTCTGAAGTCCTTCACGGTCAAGATATTCCCATTATCATCATAGGTATACTGGGTCCTGGAAACATTCACTCCGTTCTTATCGAAACAGTTCACTTCTGTGTTCTCACCTTTTGCGTTGTACTCAAAGGTCTTGTAGTTTCCTTCAGCTTCTTCCTTCCTTGTGACATTGCCATCAGCATCGTAATCGTATGTCTTTTCTATCGGGTCCACTGTCCCGTCACCCTTATCTGATACTTTGGTCTCATTGCCTCCCGGGCTGGTTATGGTATAACTTTCGTTTCCGTTGGCATCCGTGACTGTTTCTTTCTCGCCGCCATTGTCCAGTATGGAGTATTCGATGTCTCTTCCAGTGCCGTCAGGAAGCTCTACTCTTGTTTCTCTGGACTGAGCATCATAAGAAAATATCTTGGTGTTCCCTTCAGCATCGATCTCTGATGTGACATTTCCTGATTTGTCATATATACTCGATGTCCGCACAGAATCTTCACCAATGCTGTATATACCGCTGTGCACTTCCGGATCCTGTATCACTT
>CAMCER010000080.1 GCA_945873875.1 uncultured Clostridia bacterium | reverse complement strand
TAAAGTTCAAAAAAGCGGGAAAAATGTACTATTTTTCTCCCGGGGACTATGACGTAAAAGTAGATGATAACGTGATCGTTGAAACGGCCAGAGGTCTTGAATTCGGCACCGTCATCATGGGATGCAAACAGGTGCCTGAAAGTGAGATCGTCTCGCCCTTAAAGAGCATAATAAGGATCGCGGATGAGAAAGATAAGAAAAAACACTCTGATAATCTGGGAAAGAAGGAAGAGGCTCTCAGAAAGTGTCAGGAAAAGATAGATAAGCACCAGCTGGAAATGAAGCTCATCGATGTGGAATACACCTTTGACAACAGCAAAGTCATCTTCTATTTCACCGCAGACGGCAGAGTGGACTTCAGGGAACTTGTAAAGGATCTGGCTTCAGTGTTCCATACCAGGATAGAACTGAGACAGATCGGCGTGCGCGATGAGGCCAAGATGATAGGCGGCATAGGCCACTGCGGAAAACCTCTGTGCTGTCACTCATGGATGTCAGAGTTTGAGCCTGTGTCCATAAAGATGGCTAAAACGCAGAATATGTCTCTCAATCCTACGAAGATATCAGGCATATGCGGAAGGCTCATGTGCTGTCTCAAATACGAGAACGACATATATAACGAGCTCAGACGCGGCATGCCGGACACCGGTGAGACCATAAAGACTCCTGACGGTCTGGCTGTAGTATATGACACCAACATCCTGGCAAGCACAGTCAGAGTGCGGCTTATACAGGAAGATGATGATGCTGAAGAAGGCGAAAACCTGAGCAGCGATATATATACCTTCAAAAAAGATGAGATCAGACGGATCCGTAAAAAGAACAAGAGACAGAAGGTAGATAAAAAATCAGAGGATGATCTGGATGCAGAACTTACAGACGAGATCAAAGATCTTCTCAAAGACTGATGAGGGCGAGAGGCTGGATGAGATCGGCTTTGGGGGCCTGAAACTTTTCCAGAGACCGGAGGAATTCTGCTACGGCGTAGATGCGGTCCTTCTTGCGGATTTTGCCGCCAGAGAGGCGAATTTCACCTCAGCAGCGGATCTGGGCACAGGGACGGGAGTGATCCCTCTGATACTGAGCCATAAAACAGATGCGAAGCTGCTGTTTGGAGTCGAGATTCAGGAAAGCTCATGCAGGTGCGCAGAAAAGTCAGTGCAGCTCAACGGTCTTGAAGACAGGATAAAGATAATACATCAGGATGTATCCGTAAAGTCAGAAGTCAGGGACAAGATCGCTGAGATAATGAAGTGCCCTGCGGCCGGCTCTGAAGGTGAGGCTTTTGTCGATGCTGTGACCTGCAACCCTCCATATACCGAAGGCGGGGGCGGTCTTAAAAACAGAGAAGACGCGAAGATGATAGCGCGGCACGAAGTCGCCGCGAGCTTAGAGGATTTTTTCGCTGCAGCAGAGATACTGCTCAGGCCTAAAGGCCATCTTTTCATGGTCCACAGACCTGCAAGGCTGGTGGATATATTCACTCTGGCAAGAAAGTATGCGCTTGAGCCTAAAAAAATGAGGCTTGTTTGTCCCAGAAAAAATGCGGCACCGAATATGGTGCTTTTGCATTTTATTAAGCAGGGCGGCAGGCAGCTTGACGTCATGGAGGATCTCTTCATCAGAGAGGAAGACGGCAGTTACAGTCCTGAAATAGAGAAAATATATGAGAGATGAGGCTGGCATTAAATGGCTGACTTGACGCAGATTGTCAAGGAAAGGTTGCAATTGTTTCCAGTTTCTGTATAATGTCAGTATAAAAGAGAGGAAGGTAGACGAGATGAACGTAACGATAGATCTGAAAACTCTTGGATTGATAGTGCTTGGAATAGCGCTTCTGATCCTTATCATATATCTTATAATGCTCATAAGAAAAGCAATAGACACTCTGAAGAGGGCGGACGTGATAATCGACGACTTCCAGGAAGTCAGCGGTATCGCATCCAGACGTTCAAAACAGATCGACAAGGCTGCAGACGGAGTCATCGATTCTGTAAGGGGAGCGGCTTCAGGCTTCAGGAGCGGCGGCAGCTCGGACGGTGGATTTTTCTCCAATCTGATCAGTTTCGTGACAGCTCTGAAGAACCTGGTATCGAAGGTCAGAGGATCTGACGAATAAGTGTGTATTCCGAAAGGCAGTCTTCCCGGAAAAGGCAGGCATAGTTTTTCGGTGATATAGGAAAGTGGTGTTGGCGCAATGAAAGGAGTTTGACATGAAAGCGACAGGGATTGTAAGAAAGGTCGATGAACTCGGCAGGATCGTTATACCGATCGAACTCAGAAGGACACTCAATATCAAGATCAAGGATCCTATCGAGATCTATGTAGATGACGACTGCATCCTTCTGAAAAAGTATGAGCCTGCATGTATTTTCTGCGGAAATGCAGAAGAAGTCACACAGGTAAACGGCAAGAATGTCTGTGCATCCTGCATAGGCGAGATAAAAACACTCTAGACTGAAAAAAGTAATGATGAAGAAAGAAGACCCGGGGATGACCCCGGGTCTTTTCTTACATCATCAATGTGCATCAGCGTGCGTTTCTATCATTCGCCGCACTGGCGGATCTTCGAGTTTTCGATATGTTCCAGCATGGCCTGAGCGCCTGCTTCTTCATCCTTCTCGGAAAAAGCCTGGAATATGCGGCGGTGTTCTTCCAGCAGCGTCTGGAGATAGTCATCCGGTTTAGGCTTTTCAGCACCTGCATACCAGGTATAAAGCTGATATGAACTCAGCATATGCTCCAGCATGCGGTTGTGACATGCTGTTGCGATGATCTGGTGGAAGCCTTTGTTGATGTTGGTCATTTTCTTTATGTCGTTTTTCATGGTGTAAAACTCCATGAACTCAAAGGTCTCCTCAAGTGCTGTCATCTCTTCTTCCGTGATACGCTGGATCGCCCATCTGGTTGCCTGTGCTTCGTTTACTTTCCTCAGTTCAAAGATGTCCTTTATATCCTGATGGCTCATGCCTATCACGAATGATCCGCGGTTGGGTATGTTCTCCACAAGACCGTTTATCTCAAGCTGCCGCAGAGCCTCTCTTACCGGCGTGCGGCTGACTTCATATTCCTCGCAGAGACGCTGCTCAGTGAGTTTTTCACCTTCCTGCAGCTTCCCGGTAAGGATATCTCTCTGGAGGATAGAGTACAGGTTGTTGGAAAGAGGCATCCCGCTGCTGGTTATATCTTCGGTATATTTGTAAAGTACCATATGTACCTCCTTGCAGGGGGACCTTACAGATTGCTTATTACAGCAGATGTAAAGTCTTCAGTGGTGTTGCCTTTTTCATCTGAAGTCATGTTCAGCTGTTCCATGGCTGTATCCAGCGCGTGTGAAAGAATGTCCGCCTTCACACCGCGGCCTATGTGTCTGAGCATCATCTCGGCAGCTCTAACGATACTGGAAGGATTGGCGTAAGCGCCTCTTCCTTCACTGATCATTCTCGGAGCGCTTCCGTGGATGGCCTCGAACATTGCATAGCGGCTTCCCATGTTAGCGCTTCCGGCAGTTCCCACGCCGCCCTGGATCTGTGCGGCCTCATCTGTGATGATGTCGCCGTAAAGGTTAGGCAGGACAAAAACGTTGAATCTGCTGTTCTGCGGCTCTTTTATGAGATTTGCTGCAGTGATATCCACATAGTAGTCGTCGACTTCGATCTCCGGATAGTCCTTAGCCACCTCGTAGCAGAGGCTCAGGAATTTGCCGTCAGTCTTCTTCATGATGTTGGCCTTGGTGACGATAGTCACTCTCTGGTTGCCGTTGTTCTTAGCGAATTCAAAGGCAGCCTTTGCGATACGCTTCGTGCCCGCAGTAGTGGTCACCTTGAAGTCGATGGACATGTCATCACCTATGTCCACACCCTGGCTTCCCAGAGCATATTCACCTTCGGTGTTCTCTCTGAAGAAAGTCCAGTTGATGTTCTTTTCAGGGATGGATACAGGTCTTACGTTAGCGAACAGGTCAAGTTCCTTTCTCAGCTTAACGTTGGCGCTTTCAAGGTTAGGAAGATCGTCTTCCTTGCCCGGTGTCATGGTCGGGCCCTTGAGCAGAACGTTGCATTCCTTTATGGCAGCGAGCACGTCTTCAGGAACGGTCTCCATCTTAGCCACGCGGTTTTCGATAGTGAGTCCGTTGATATCGCGCAGCTCTACAGTTCCTGCGGCGATCTCGTCTGCAAGAAGTGCAGTCAGGATCTGTTTGCATGAATCTGTGATGATAGGGCCGATGCCGTCTCCGTCAACGATACCGATTATGGTTTTGTCAAGTTTAGTGTAGTCGGTCATTTCACCGGCAGCGTTGAGTCTTTCGACTCTTTCCATCTGTTCTTTTACTATGTTTTCAAATGCTTTTAAATATTCCATTATTATTCACCTTTGATCGCGTTGATCTTTCCTCCTTTGAGAATCATGTTTATCTCAAGATCTGAGAAGTTGGTCTCAGCCTTATATACTTTTCCTGTTTTTACGTCTTTGATCTCGATGACCGGATTCTTCACCTGCTCCGGAGCATTCTCGATGATCAGTTCCTGTCCCAGCTGGAAAGTATCGTAGTCAGCAGGATCAGCGAATACCAGAGGCATGATGCCGCTGTTTATGAGATTTGATCTGTGGATCCTTGCGAAGGACTTGGCCAGAACGAATTTCACTCCCAGATAAAGCGGTGCTAAAGCTGCGTGCTCACGGCTTGATCCCTGTCCGTAGTTCTCGCCGCCGATGATGGCGCAGGCACCAGCGTCCTTGCATCTCTGTGCAAAACCGCTGTCGATCTTCTCGAAGCAGTAGTTAGCCAGATGAGGAACGTTGGAGCGGTAAGGCAGGAGCCTTGAGTCAGACGGCATGATGTCGTCTGTAGTGATGTTGTCCCCTGCGTGGAGTGTCACTTTCGCGCTTACGCTTTCCGGCAGAGCGGTATTTCTCGGGAACGGTTTGATGTTCGGTCCCATTTCAACTTCAGTATTTGACTTATTGGTCCCTTCAGGATAAACGATGAAGT
>CAMCER010000079.1 GCA_945873875.1 uncultured Clostridia bacterium | reverse complement strand
AAAGAGCATCTGCTGACGGAAAAGACGCAGATGATAACGTATGAAGGGATGCAGCCTGCCGAGGCTGCACAGCCCTTCGGGACTGAAATATTATGAATGGAAAGACAAGAAAACTGCGCTCCAGCATGGCTGCAAATATCACAGGCGCGATCACCGCGCTTATGGTTTTGTACGGCATAATTGCCGGAGCGTTTGGTTTACTGGGAAATGAATAAGGATACATAAAATGAAAGAGATAACATTAGAACAGATGGAAAGTATCTCAGTGGGGCAGACTGAGGATGCGGCAGGAGGCACAGGATGCACTGTTATCATAAGCAGAGAAGGCATGCGGGCGGGGCTCGATGTGCGGGGCGGCGGCCCTGCGGCCAGAGAGACACAGCTTCTTGACCCGCTGACAGCCGCGAGAGCCATACACGCTGTGGTCCTTTCCGGAGGCAGTGCTTTCGGACTGGGAGCAGCAGACGGAGTCATGGATTATCTTGAAGAGCAAGGTATAGGGTACGACGTAGGAGTGACCAGGGTGCCTCTGGTGGTGCAGGCGGATCTTTTCGATCTGACTGTGGCAGACAAAAATGCAAGGCCTGACCGGAAGATGGGCTATGAAGCAGCCCGAAGGGCCCTGGAAGATCCAAACTATAAAGACGGGTGCTTCGGCGCTGGATGCGGTGCTACTGTAGGCAAGCTCTGCGGTATGGAAACCTGCATGAAATCAGGCATTGGCAGTTATTTTGTCCAGGTGGGAGAACTGAAAGTGGGAGCTGTAGTCGCAGTCAACGCTTTCGGCGATATATTCGACTGGAAGACCGGTGAAAAACTGGCAGGGCTGCTGAGTGAGGACAGGAAGTCTTTCAGAAGCACCGAAGAAATGATGAAGGACAGCATCGGAACAGTTGATAATAAATTCGCTGAAGGTCTGGGAAAGAATACGACCATTGGTGCAGTGATCACCAATGCTGACCTTGAAAAGCCGCAGCTGTGCAAGGTCGCAGGCATGGCCCATGACGGATTTGCCAGATCCATAAGGCCGGTACATACCACGGTAGACGGCGACAGCATATTCGCAGTTTCCGTCGGGAGTGTGGACGCAGATCAGGATGTGGTGGGCACTCTGGCTGCTGAAGTCATGAGCGAGGCCATAAAGCGGGCAGTGCTCAGCGCGGAAAGTGCATATGGCTTTCCGGCAGCGAAAGATGTGGATGTATAAACATACATTTTTTGATATTATTATTGCATAACGCTGGCTGATTATGTTAGAATTAATCGTTAACTTGCAAGGAGGAAATTATGCAGATTAAGCCACGTGATGAAAAGACTATTGCGAGATCTAAAGCCATGGATATTCTTGATCCGGGAAGCTTTATGGAACTCGGTGAAAAAATCTCAGCAAGGTTTACAGAGTTCTACCAGCCTGATACTGCAACAGAATCAGACGGCGTCGTAACAGGATGCGGCACCATAGACGGTAATCTCGTATTTATTTATGCCCAGGACGCAGAAGTAATGGGCGGAACTTTTGGCGAGCAGCATGGTCGCAAGATCATTCGCCTCTATGAGCAGGCTCTCAAGTCAAAGGCTCCTGTTATCGGTCTTCTTGACTGTAAAGGATTCAGGATCGAAGAAGGACTTGACGGGCTCAATCAGTTTGCGGCTCTGTACAGGATGAAGTCACGCGCTTCAGGCAGGATACCCCAGATCGCAGCTGTCATCGGACAGTGCGGCGGCGGAATGAGTATCGCAGCAGACCTGGCAGATTTCGTATTTATCGAAAAAGACAAAGGCAGTATATTCGTCAATCCTCAGGCAGTAGTGGAAAACGCCATAGGTGACAATCCCAGTATCTCCGCTTTTGACGATGGTACATATGAGTGGGAAGAGATCAGAGACCGTATAAGAAGGATCGTTGATATGCTTCCTTCCAGCGGTGATTTCTCACCTGATATCGAAGAGATCGATGATGAAGCGCTGAACCGCAGCTGCACAGGACTGAAAGCATCTCTCGGAAACGGAAAAGCGATACTGCAGGAAATATCCGATGATAATTTCGTTCTGGAGACATGCCCGGACTTCGGACGTGATATGACGACTGGATTCATCAAATTATCAGGACAGACAGTAGGTGCCGTATGCTGCAATTCAGTTGACGGTGAAAAAAGGATCACTTCAGAAGGATGTGAGAAAGCAGCAGCTGTTGTAAGATTATGCAATAACTTCAACATCCCTGTTATTACCATAACTGACACTGAAGGTTATCAGACTACGTCCGAAAATGAGAAATATCTTCCAAGATCAGCAGCTAAACTGCTGAGAACACTTGCCTGGGCAGAAGTGCCGAAGATCAATGTCATTGCAGGATCTGTAGTGGGAAGTGCATACAGTCTTCTCAATCCTAAGTCTCTCAGCGCGGATTACGTATTCATGTGGGATACAGCCGACGTGAGCATAGTAAACCTGAGACAGGCTACTGAGGCGATCTTCGGAGAATATACGAAAGAAAATGAACAGGAATATCGTGATAAACAGTCAAGCGCAGAAGCTCTGGCAAGACACGGTTTCGCAGATAAGGTCATCGCGCCTGAGGATACCAGAAAGTATCTCATCGGTGCGCTTCAGACATTCGTTAACAGCAGGTAGGTGATGACATGAGTATTGGTGAGATAGCTAAGATAGCACTGATAGACACTGGCCTGGGAATGGGAACGGTCTTCGCGGTACTTATACTGATCTCGATAGTTATCTGGCTTTTAGGCATCATATGCAGGAAGAAACCTGCAGCCGATACCGGAGCTGAGGCAGCAGAGGAGCAGGCTGTCCCGGCAGCAGCGGAGATAAAAGACGGGATCACACCTGAACTGGCAGCAGTCATCGCGGCAGCTGCGATACAGCAGTACAAGAAGGACCAGGGCCAGGATACTGGAACTGAAGAATATATCGTCAGAAATGTACGGAGGGCAACATGGAAACATATTTAATAAGAGTAAACGGTACCGAATTTGAGGTAGAGATAGAAAGAGTAGACAAAGGCACAGCGCCTGCGGCTCCTGCAGCTGCAGCCAAGCCTGCCGCAGCGCCTGCTCCTGCTGCAAAACCGGCCGCAGCACCTGCTGCCGGAAGCGGTGAGCCTGTTGTATGCGGAACAGCCGGCAAAGTATGGAAGATAGTAGCCAGTGAAGGCGATACAGTCGCAAAGGGAGATACTATCGTCATACTGGAAGCGATGAAAATGGAGATACCTGTCGTTGCGCCAGTTGACGGCACAGTGGGACAGATACTCGTTTCAGAAGGAGACAGCACAGAATCCGGACAGACAGTAGCTTACGTATCATAGGAGGCAGGAAATGGGAGAAACATTAGTCAACCTTGCCCATCAGACAGCTTTCTTCAGTTTGTCCGTCGGGAACATCATCATGGTCGCAGTGGCCCTGGTGCTGATGTACCTGGCGATAGCAAAGGGATATGAGCCTCTGCTCCTGCTTCCGATATCATTCGGTATGCTGCTGGTCAACCTTTTCCCGTCGATCATGGCAGAAGGCGGACTCCTTCACTATTTCTTCAAACTGGACGAATGGGCAATACTTCCGTCTCTGATATTCCTCGGAGTCGGAGCTCTTACGGACTTCGGTCCTCTTATAGCCAACCCGAAGAGTTTCCTGCTCGGCGCAGCCGCGCAGTTCGGTGTTTTCGGCGCGTTCTTCCTGGCGATGCTCATAGGCTTCAATGCCGAACAGGCTGCAGCCATAGGCATCATCGGTGGAGCAGACGGTCCTACATCCATCTTCCTGGCATCGAAGCTGGGGCAGAATGAACTGCTTGGACCCATCGCGGTGGCAGCATATTCATACATGTCGCTGGTACCTATCATCCAGCCGCCGATAATGAAACTTTTCACAACAGAAAAAGAACGCAAGATCAAGATGGAACAGCTGAGAGAAGTATCCAAGAAGGAAAGGATACTCTTCCCCATCATCGTGACCATCGTGGTGTGTACGATACTTCCGTCAACAGCACCTCTGGTAGGTATGCTGATGCTGGGCAACCTGTTCCGGGAGAGCGGCGTGGTAAGACAGCTGCAGGAAACAGCTTCCAATGCTCTCATGTATATAGTAGTCATCCTTCTGGGAACTTCAGTAGGAGCTACCACAAGTGCAGAAGCCTTCCTCAAGGTGACGACTATCAAGATCGTCGTCCTGGGTCTGGTGGCATTTGCATTCGGTACTGCAGCAGGAGTGCTTTTCGGAAAACTCATGTGCAAGATCTCCGGCGGAAAGATAAATCCGCTCATCGGATCTGCGGGAGTTTCGGCAGTTCCTATGGCTGCGAGAGTATCACAGAAAGTCGGCGCGGAGGCAGATCCGACCAACTTCCTGCTCATGCATGCTATGGGCCCCAACGTGGCGGGTGTAATCGGAACCGCGGTGGCGGCAGGTGTATTTATGGCAATATTCGGTGTCTGATCATTTAAGGAGGATCGTTCATCATGGCAAAGAAACTTAAAATAATGGAAACAGTAGTAAGAGACGGACAGCAGTCACTGATCGCTACGAGGATGCCTTTCGAAGACATGGAGCCTATACTTACAACAATGGATAAAGTAGGCTATGATGCCATCGAGTGCTGGGGCGGAGCTACTTTCGACGCCTGCATAAGGTTCCTGGACGAAGATCCGTGGGAACGCCTTCGCAAACTTCGCGAAGCCATGCCCAACACGAGACTGCAGATGCTTCTGAGAGGTCAGAACCTTCTGGGATACAGGCACTACTCAGATGACGTAGTCGACTACTTTGTTAAAAAATCAGTTGATAACGGAATAGATAACATAAGACTGTTCGATGCCCTCAACGACCTGAGGAACCTGCAGACAGCTCTGAAAGCGACAAAGGAGTACGGTGCTCACGCACAGGTGGCTATGGCATACACCATAGGCGAGCCTTATACACTGGACTACTGGCGTGATCTGGCGCTAAGGATCCAGGATATGGGTGCTGACTCCATATGCATCAAGGACATG
>CAMCER010000078.1 GCA_945873875.1 uncultured Clostridia bacterium | reverse complement strand
TGTACGCCCGGGTATCATCCTCTACGGTGCTTACCCTTCTAAGGATGTCCATAAAGAAAACCTTTCACTTCTTCCGGTCATGTCAGTAAAGGCCCGCGTCGCCTATCTCAAAAATGTCGGCGCCGGTTTTTCTGTAAGCTACGGCCGCAAGTTCGTCACAGAGCGTCCCAGCACCATAGCAACTGTTACCGTAGGCTATGCTGACGGGCTTCCCAGAAGATATTCCGGAAACGGATACGTACTCATCCAGGGGCAGAAGGTTCCTATCATCGGCAACATCTGCATGGATCAGTGCATGATAGATGTCACTGATGTGGACGGAATCAAGGTCGGCGACGAAGTAGTGATTATGGGCTCTGAGGGCTCCCATTCCATTACGGCAGACGACATCGCAGACGGCTCCGGCACTATCAATTATGAGATCCTCTGCGGCTTCGGCAAGAGGCTTCCTAAAGTCTTCATAAAATAACATTTTTTGACAAAATGCCAACAATGTAAAGTTTTTTTGATTTTTCACTTGATTTTCACAAAAACGACACAATTGTAACCTATGATAAAAAACGTAGATATAGGTCGTCGACCTATATAGCTTTCCTTCTTTTATTGGAAACACACAACACACACTTTGAGCAAAAGACCCCGCACCATGGGTCTTTTGTCTTTTTTGTTTTTTATGCTGTTGGAAAGCCGGCTCTCTCCTGTTATAATCTTTCTGGACTATTGATAAAATCAGCAGGAGCATCAGTTTTGAGCACTAAAAAAAGGACAAAAAAAAGAAAATTGAAGGCACGGTTCTGGATTATTGTTCTCGTTCTCGCAGTGATCATCTGCGGCGTGATCATTTTCGCCGTTTTCCGCGGACCGGCAAGAGAAGAGCCTCCGAAAAAAGGCCACATACTTTACAATATCACTCACGCGCCATCTACCCAGCTTGAGGAGATAGACGTGGATCTTCTCAGCAGTTTCGCTGAAGTGTATGATCTTTCAGGCAGAAAGGTCCTCTTCACTAAAGACGCCGACGGAAAAGCGCGGCCCGCCTCTCTGACCAAGATGATGACCGCCCTGGTATTTCTGGAAAACACGAAAGATCTGGACAGGAAGACCGCTGTCCCCGCCTCAGTGGTCAAAGAGCTGGAAGGCACCGACATCGCGCGCCTTGACCTTTACGCGGGAGAAAAACTCAGCGGAAAAGATCTTCTTTACGGGCTTCTTCTCTCATCTGCAGCAGACTGCGCCTACACCATGGCCGAAAAGACTGCAGGCTCTGAGAAGGCTTTCGTGAAAATGATGAATGAAAAGGCTGAAAAGCTGGGGATGAAAAACACATCTTTCGGAAATCCCGTGGGACTGGATGACGATAAGACATACACCACAGCATCAGATCTCATCCGGCTCATGCGGCATGCCCTGAAAAACAAGACTTTCAGAAAAGTCATAACCTCGAAAAAATACACCATAGAGCCGACTAACAAACGGAGCACCCCGATCTCTCTTCACAGCACTGTTTTCAGCAAATTCGAAAACGGAAGCCCCTATGTCAGAGGCGGCAAGACAGGTACCACTGACGGAGCACAGAACTGTCTGGCGACACTGGCCGAGATCAACGGCAATCAGTACCTTTGCGTGACATGTCACGCAGAGACCACCTATGACCACCCGCTTCCTTCAGGAGAAGATGCTGAAACGGTATATGAAGAAATAGATGAGCAGATAGACGAGATCATAGAAAAGGAATACAAATAAGCATAGATAATAAAGACCCCGGGGAGCTTCCCCGGGATTTTTTCATATCTTTATCTGACTGCTGCGCTTTTTTCAAAGCCTTATTTATCCTGGCCGCAGCCTTATTTATCCTGGCCGTAAGCGTTCCTTACGAAATCCTTCATGGCATCGATGTCGCTTTCTTTCAGCGGTTTTACCTCTCCCAGCATTTTTGCTTTCGCGTATATCCTTGCCGTTATCTCAAGCACGGCTGCGGTCTTTATGGCCTGCTTTCCGTCTTTTCCCAGACATACTGCTCCATGAGAGCGGAGCATGCACGCCATGGCGTCTTCTTCAAGACATCTGACACAGTTTTCCGCCAGCTCCTTTGTCCCCGGAAGAGCATATTCTGCAGTCTTCACCGGAGCATAGAGAGTCTGGGCCGCCTCGTCCATGATAAGGGGTATGGTCTCGCCAAGGCAGGCGAAGACCAGAGAATCCTCCGCATGGGTGTGGATCACTGCATTGACGTCGGCTCTCTTCCTGTATATCTCAAGGTGCAGATCCTTTTCGATGGTCGGTTTCCTGCTCCCCTCGATGATGTTCCCATCCAGGTCGCAGACTACGATATCATCTTCTTTTATCTCGTCATATTTCATGGCGCTGGGTGTCAGGTAGACTTTCCCGGTCTCAGGATCTCTCAGACTTATATTGCCCCATGTCTCTGCTGTGAGACGTCTTTCAAGGAGCATGATCCCCAGATCCACTACTTCTTTTTTATGATTCATTTTTTGCCTTTCTTACTTTTCTCTGTCTTGTTTCTGTTTTTCAAAGAGTTCCGCTATGGATTCTCTGTAAGGCGCTCTTGCTATACCGTACTCTGTTATTATCCCGGCGATGTTTTCCGCATCTGTGACATCGAAGGCCGGATTCAGTACTTTCACGCCGGCCGGAGCCATGGGCTCTTCGTACCACTTGTCCGTCACTTCGAAAGCCGGGCGTTCTTCTATGACTATGTCATCCCCGGTCTGACAGTCCAGATCGATGGTGGAAAGCGGCGCACAGATATAAAACGGAATACCGTAATGCTTTGCAAGTATGGCTACGCCTGATGTCCCGATCTTGTTGGCGGAATCGCCGTTGGCAGCGACCCTGTCTGCGCCTGTGAATACGATGTCTACGAATCCTTTCTTCATTATGATGGACGCCATATTGTCGCAGATCACAGTCACGTCTATCCCTGCAGAGTCCAGTTCGTATGCCGTCAGCCTGCTTCCCTGAAGCAATGGTCTGGTCTCATCAGCGAAGACTCTTATGTCGTATCCCTTTTCCTTTGCCAGATATATCCCCGACAGCGCCGTTCCGTAGCGGATAGTCGCCAGCCTGCCGGCGTTGCAGTGAGTAAGGACAGAATCCCCGTCCTTCAGCAGCATCAGGGCGTTTTCCCCTATCATTCTGCAGGTCCTTATATCATCTTCCTTTATTTCATCTGCTCTCTCAAGCAGCGCAGTCTTTATCTCCTCCACTGGTTTTTCCCTGTTTTCAAGAAGTGTCTTTTCCATCTGGTCAAGGGCCCAGAAAAGGTTGACTGCTGTAGGCCTGGCAGCTGCAAGGTATTCTTTCTTTTCCTTGAAGGTCTCATAAAAGACATCGAAATCGTCTGTCTCGATCTCTTTTGCTCCCAGGTAGATGCCGTATGCCGCGCAGACACCGATGGCCGGTGCTCCCCTTACCTTCAGCTTATAGATCGCATTTCTTATCTCTTCCTGGGTGCGGAGATTTATTATTTTCTCCTCGTTGGGAAGAAGCGTCTGGTCTATGGTTATTATCGCATCTCCCTTGTCATTCAGAGAGATGGTTTCTTCCAGTTTTTTCCTTTTCAAAACAGCCTCCTTCGCTGTATTCCGATAAAACCAGCTTCCCGCCGCAAAGGCAGCGGTACTGATCCGTGTGAGTGATGAGCCTGGATCTGCGTCTTCTTTTTATCTGCTTTCCACATTTTTCACAGGTCAGAACATACCGGAAAGGCTCCCGTGAGCCGTCATCCTCAAGCCCCAGCTCTTTATGCTCCGCCGTTCTGCTTATCTCATATCCCCAGCGCTGAGTCATCACCGCTGCGTACTGCTTCCATCTCTTTCCGTGGTCAAAGCAGCCTCTGCAGGTGTGAAGAACTTCGTGGGCCAGAGTCTCCATGAGTTTTTTCTCCGGCACATCAGCCGAATACAGCCTTTCACTTACCTCTATGAAAAACGTTCTGCCATTCCTTTTACAGGCAGCAAAACGTTTTTTCGCTCTCTTGTTCTTTTTTACTTCCGGCGAGATGTTCCTGCTCACCGGTATGCCGGCTTCTTTTGCCTGAAGTATGACCTCTGCAAGTAGCCGGTCCATTCTGGCTTCAGATATTTCCATATATTTCCAATACCTTCTCGCCTTCTATTTCAGGGACCTGAGCATCTCGATTAGTCTGTCCAGCTCATCTCTGCTGTAGTATTCTATGGAGATCGTCCCTTTCTGTCCCTTGTGATCCAGGAGCACTTTCGTTCCGAATATCTCCTTCAGCTCACCTTCGACCTGAGTGATGTCCACAGACTTTCTGCTGACCTTTTTCCTGGGCTTTCTCTTGGGAGCTCTGCCTTTCACCAGATTTTCAGTAGCGCGGACGGAGAGGTCTTCTTTCTCGATCTGCTCTGCTATCTGCATCTGCCTTGCGGCGCTGTCAAGTGACAAAAGCGCTCTCGCATGTCCCTTTGAGATCTTTCCTTCTGAGACCATATTCCTTACTTCTTCCGGAAGCTTGAGAAGTCTCAGTGAGTTGGTTATATCCGCTCTGCTTTTGCTTACGCTTTTCGCTATCTCTTCGTGTGTAAGGCCGTAGGTCTCCGCCATCTTGCTGAGGCCTTCTGCTTCTTCTATGGGATCCAGGTCCTCGCGCTGCATGTTTTCAATGATGGTGAGGAAATCCTTCTGTTCTGTGGAAAGCTCTCTGACTATGCATGGCACTTCTTTTATGCCGGCTTTCCTGGCTGCTCTCCATCTTCTTTCTCCCGCGATTATCTCATAACCGCCGCTTTTTTTCGGTGTGAGGACCAGAGGCTGGATCACACCCTGGGTCCTGATGGATTCAGCCAGCTCGTTCAGTTTTTCTTCATCGAAATTCTTTCTGGGCTGATCCGGATTAGGCGCTATATCATTAAGGCCGATCATAAGGAGTTCACCTTCTGCCGCCTTCTTTTTCTCTTCAGTTTTTTTCCTGGCTGCAGTCTTTTTCTTCGGCTTTTCATTATTATCAAATGTCACGCCTGCGTCTCCGAACAGAGCATCGAGTCCCCGTCCTAGCCCGCCTTT